>DIZB01000021.1:5724-53340 GCA_002427805.1 Candidatus Saccharibacteria bacterium UBA6039 | reverse complement strand
TATAAGAGACAGCCTGAACATCGGTTTGTTGTTTATTAATTTGCTGTACCTGCTCCTCGAGATCGATTGCCTGTTTTTCGTAGGTCATTGCTTGTTCAACCAAGCTTTGGGCTTCTTGTTGAGCTTTTGTGGCGATATCGTTATAAGCTTGCACCTGAGAAAAGTCTTCGGGAGCAGTGTAGCTGGCGGCTTTAGCACGGGCTGCATCAGCTTCGCTTAGTTTTGTTTGCGCCTTAGCTCGAAATTGGGTTGCACTTGATCGTAGCTCACTGATTTTCGTCATAAGATCCTCCTTAGACAGTATTGATATATCTATTATACCTTGCCCTTAGGCTGATTTACGATTCCTAATGCAGATATAACACCTCCGAGTATGAGAAGGCCCCCGCAGATGGCAATGCCAATATGGAAACCATCAAGCGAGACGCTAGTGCCAATAAAAATACCGATGGCAGCGACCGCGATAAGCCCGGCAATACGCGAGACTGCGTTATTAACGGCTGACCCGATGCCTGCCTGCGTGCTTTTAATGGAACCAAGGATTGCAGATGTCAGTGGTGCAACTGTCATAGAAAGTCCAAGACCGAACAGAATAATACCTGGAAGAAGCTCAGTTAGATACTGGGCAGGAAGCCCAACGCGTAGCATGAGGAGAGCTCCACAGCCTGCAACGATTGGCCCAATACCCATGAAGAGGCGTGGTCCGTATACGCCAGCGAGTGCCCCAAAGCGCGGCGATAATAAGAACATAATAATGGTAATTGGAATCATCGTCAGGCCAGCTGCAACTGCTGAATAATGTGCAGTTTGCTGAAGGAAGATAACAAGTAAAAAGCCCTGGAGTGACAGCGCGGCGTAAATAAAGAACGTTGCAAGGTTACCGACGCTAAAGTTACGAGTTTGGAAAAGTTCGAGTGGCAACATGGGCTGGGCTGTCTGGTGTTCGTGAACAAGAAAACGAAGGAGCGCTACAATACCAAGCAGGAATGATCCATATACGAGCGGGTTCTGCCAGCCATAGTGACCTTGCTCAATTAAGGCGTAGACGATGCCACCAAGCGCAACGACGCCAAGGATAATACCGATCACATCAACACGTTTTCTATCTGTTGTTTCAGTTGGTATATGAAGCAGACGTAACATAATAAGCGCAGCGGCAATGGGAATTATGTTGATCGCGAATACGAGGCGCCACGATGCAAGATCAACCATAAGGCCACCAATGAGTGGGCCTACGACAAATGCAATACCAGTCCAGGCTGTCCAACTGCCAATTGCTTTTGCCTGTGCTTTGCCTGAAAAATGGCTAATGATGAGTGCAAGTGAACTTGGTACCAAAAGTGCACCCGCAACTCCCTGTAGAGCTCGTGCAAAAATGAGTATTTCACTTGTTGGCGAGATTGCGCAGAGAATTGACGCCACGAGAAATCCATAGAGTCCAACGACAAGGATCTTCTTACGGCCAAAAATATCGGATAGTGAGCCTGCCGCAAGAATGAGTGTACCGAGCGTAATAAGGTAGGCGTCGTTCACCCACTGCTGAGTTAGTAGGCCGCCACCAAGTTGCTTGCCAATTGAGGGTAACGCGACACCGACAACCGAACCGTCGAGAAACGTCACAAATGACGCCAAGATTGCGATAACAAGAATAAGCCGCTGCTGTTTTGTCATAGGTCCTCCTTTAACAGTGCTTATGCATTTATTATAGCAATATAAGGGGTGGTGTGGCATAATTGCGATTAGAAAAGGTTATCAATGGCGCTGTGGCCATCACGGACAATAATTGTTGCTGCTTGTACAGCACCCGCACCTGCCCTTCTGAATAGTCTGGCCTAACGCTGTTAAAGAACGGATTGCAATCAATCAGATTTAGTTATCTAAGTTACCGAGTGTCTACGCAAGCATAAACAATAAAGTCATAATTTTTGAAGTCCTCTGAGAGGGCAAGGAACGCGTCAGCGCTCACTTGCCCTCTCAGGACGACACCGCCTTGTCGGGCGGTGGCTGGACCTTCATGACTACACGCCGTGGCCGAAGAAGCCGCGAGCATCGGAGTCGGGCTGTGTCAGCAATGTGATTTGGTATTCGTCTGCCTCGGCGATGACGACCGCATCTTGCTTCGATCCGCTGCTGGCGAAAATGACAGTGACGCCAGCTTTTGCCAGCACCTGCAGACCGTCTGGTGCTGGAAAGAAGCTGTCGCTCCAAGCCACCGAACCTGTCAGACTGTGTCCCGCATCCGTGGCTCGCTTGATAGCGAGCTCGGCAGCACCGACACGGTCTTGCTGGCCGACGCCATTTCCCAGCAACTGACCGTCCCGCGTGAGCGTGATGGTGTTACTGTTGCTCGCGCAGCCGATTGCCCACGCCAGCACGAGATCCTCGAGCTGTGAATCGTTCGGCGTTTCGCCGTAGATCACAGACTTCCGGATATCGAGTACGAACGTGTAATTCGGCTGTAGCAGGAACCCGCCTCGCACTTGCTTGAATCGGCGTGCCGAGTCGAGCGAGTTGATGTTGAGCTCAGCGAGAGCTGGGCTTGCCATCATGCGGCACTTTCCTAGGTGACGCTTCAGCACTTCTGGTGCGTCAGCGTCGAACGAAGGCGCGAACACGCCATCGAACATGCGTGGCGGATCACCTTGCTCCATGCGCTTCAGCTCCTCGGCGACTTCCCGTGTGATTGGGAAGTTGGTCATGATGACCCCGCCGAAGATTGCCCGCTTGTCGCCGGCGATCATCCGCTTGATGACGTCGACGGGATCGCTCCCGACGGCCGCACCACAGGCGTTACCGTGTTTGACACCGACGGCGATGAGCGGCACTTCACCGAAGTTGAGTTCGTACCCAGCCGCGATGTGCGTGACGATCTGAAGCAAGCGGTCAACATCGGTGAGCCCGACAAGACTACGTGCATCACCTTCGACCAGTTGGAACTTGTGAATTGCCAGGGGATCGTCGCCCTCAGTTACGTAGAGCGCGGCCGGGGTCATGTACGGGTTTTCACCGTACTTGAGATCTTCGACCTTTTCGCCGAAGAAACCGATGTTCTGACCGCCACTCTTCCACTCCGAGATTGCAAGCTCGTAGCGGGTGGTGTGAGCGAAGGCCTCAATGGAGAGGCGCTCGCGGGTGGCGTTCGACAGTTCATCGGTCGCTACTAGCTCGTCGAGGACAAGTTGGTACTGGTCAGGGTTGGTGACAACTCCGACATAAGCGTGGTTCTTGGCGGCTCCTCGCACCATCGTTGGTCCTCCCACGTCGATCATGTCGACCGACGGATCGGACGCGAACGGGTACAGGTTGACGACGACGAGACTGAACGGCTGGATGCCGTAGTCTGCCATATCTGTCTGGTCATCTGGATTGTCTGTTCGTGCCAGAATGCCACCGTGCACTTTGGGATGCAAGGTGACGACGCGATGTCCCAGAATTGCCGGAAATCCCGTCAAGACTTTGACGTCGGTCACGGGTAGGTGTGCCGCGGCGATTGCCGACGCAGTACCACCCGATGAGTAGAGCGTCCATCCGTTATTGATGAGCGCCTCGGCGAACTCCACGATGCCAGTTTTGTTATGTACCGACAATAAGGCGTTTTTAGTCATGAAAGGTACTCCCACTTCTTGTAATCGGAAGGGTTTCCGATAAAGACTATTCTCTCAATAATAAGAGGTATCGGCAAGCATAAGGAGGACTTATTTGCCAGCCCAGTCGCCACTACCACTCCAAGATTTGCCGACGCTTGTCCTGCTCAGTTCAATCCCCCTTTCGCGTATAAATGCATTCACGTCTCGCGCGATATTGGCTTTTTCAGCGGCTTGGACAGCGGCGGATAATGTTTCGGCTGTGTCATCAGGCATAATTGGCACTAGGTGTTCTGCGATTGTCGGACCAGTATCGTACTCTGCCTTTACTGCGTGCAGGGTTTGACCTGAGAACCTGTGCCCCTCGGAAAGCGCAAATTTTTGTACTTGGTTGCCATATAATCCTCGAGTTTCAGGTAAACGGCCTGGATGCGTGTTAAGAATCGGAAAATCACGTAATAGCGGATTGATTACTTTTTTCATATACCCCAAAAGTAGTACCAACGTGATGTCAGCCTCAGTAAACGCCTGCGATATCGCAAGCGATTCTTGACGTGTTTGAGTGCCACGTTCGGCTTCTCCCGGGTGAGTTGTACCGTTAATCACCTTGGTATCAATGCCAAGACCAAGTTTATTGAAGCGCGCTACTTTGTCGAGAATACCAGCATCTGAGTTGTTAGTAACAACGAGTCGCACATCCGCATCGACCGTGCCATTTTGCGTGCCGAGGATAAATGCTTCTGCTGTTGTGCCACTACCCGATGCCAAAATTCCAATTCGTGGTCGTTCGCTCATGTAACCCTCCGTAGGTTTATGCTGTCATTCTATCCTACGTATCTATAAACTGGCAAGCTCTCCTCCGTTTCTACCTTTCGGTGTCGACGGACGTACTAGTTCTTACGAACCGTACTTTTTAAGTAGCTGCAAGTGGTGTATATGAATATAAGAGGTATGATAAGTATATGAGTAAACAGACGATCATCATTACTGGAGCAAGTACAGGTATTGGTGAAGCCGCGGCCAGAGAACTTGCAAAAGACAACGAAGTTATTATTGTCGGGCGCTCAAAGCGAACTGCCCGGGTTGCAAAAGAAATTGGCGTGGCATATTACCGAGCGGATTACACCGATCTATCCAGTGTCCGTCAACTTGCAAAAGACCTTTTGAGGGCACTTCCGAAGATTGACCTCCTCATTAATAATGCAGGCGGTATCATGAAGACAATTACGAAGACAAGGGATGGTTTTGAGCAAACGTTTCAAGTCAATTACCTCTCACAATTTCTCCTCACGAATCTTTTGATGGACCGACTAATCGCGAGTAAAGGCGGTGTGATTAATACGGCTAGTGCAGCGAATTACAGTGCTCGGATCATGGTTGGCAACATCCAGACAGCGAGAATTCCCTGGATCGCCTACGCCAACGTCAAACTACTTGATATTATTCATGCCAAAGAAATCTCACGTCGGTTTGGTAGTAAAGGCGTCTTGGCTGTTTCGGTCCACCCCGGTGTTGTTGCGACTAGTTTCGCAAAAAGTCTTAAAGGCCCATTTTCGTGGCTTTATAATACATCGCTCAAAAAATTGATTAAAACACCAGCTCAAGGAGCAGATACAATAGTCTGGCTGGCTCGTAATCGGCAGATTTGGCGACCAGGTGCGTACTATAGTAATCGTAAAATTCGTACACCACACAGGCTTGCAAGTAGTATCGTGAAAGCATCGGGAATCTGGAATGATACTGAAACGCTACTCGCGGGAAGTAAATAATGAAAATTGCAGTCTTGGGAGCCGCTGGTCGCTCGGGTATTGCCTTTGTTGAAGCAGCACTTGCGGCAGGCCATGAGATTCGGGCTGGTATTCGAAATACTAACCCTTTCACTGACTCCCCTCACCTCGAAGTTATTCACTGTGATGCAACGCATATCAAAGAAGTCCGTCGGCTTCTTAGTGGTTGCGACACCGTGGTGAGTCTTATCGGGCATGTTAAGAATTCCCCTCCGGGCGTACAGACCTATGCGACGGATCTCATTATTACTGTCATGGAGGAGCTTGGTATCAAACGTTTTGTGAGCCTGACTGGTACGGGCGTGCGTTTTAAGGGTGATAATATGGGACTCGTCGACCGCTTCTCTAACTGGGCTATTGAGAAGATTGACCCAGCACGAATTGCAGACGGGAGGAGCCACGTGGAGCTTATTAAAGAATCAGATCTCGATTACACAATCCTGCGCGTGCTCAAACTGCAAAATATAGCGACTAAGCCATATATATTGACTGAGCACGGTCCTACCAAGCTTGTTGTTGGCCGTAAAGAAGTAGCAAAAGCAATCGTTGAAATACTTGAAAAAAAGAGTTTTGTGCAAAAAGCTCCGATGATCAGTCCCCTCATTCATAACTAAGTCCTTGAAAAGCGAAAAGCTCCCCGAAGGGAGCTCTTCCGCATTAAAGCGGGACTTGCGAGATAAATCTCAGCAAGATTGTGTGCCGGAGGGGCACACGCGAGTCGGGCAGTTGGATTACTGTCTACTCTACGTGTGCAGCTCCATGCGGGATTTTCACTCCTATCTTTGCTGACCATGGACGATCTAGGACCGTGGTCATTTTCCAGATACCAACAATGTTGTCGACAGTGGCGTTTCCTGCCGGGTATCCGTCAGGCCGGTAACAACTGACTGTCACCATCCGGTTAACGACATCATCTGTGACCCGAGGGTCATTGCCTAGTAGTCCCTTGCGGACATGGAAGCTGTCAGTCAGCTGATAGGCATAGATGTAACCGTTTTCGGTTGTCACCTGCAAGATGACATTCGTACCAGGTGTGAGCGTTCGCAGCAGATTGAACACTGCGTCGTTTATCCAGCTGTGCCCGTAGCAGTAGCTGGTAAAACGCGGTGCGACCGGTTGCTTCGGATCACTTGGTGTCTGACGAGGCGGCGTATTGTCCGGGTTAGACCCGGGTAGTCCACCACCAGTCCAGCAGGCGATTGCTGCCAAGTTGCGAGGTAAGACCTCGCCCTTTGGCTTCGCTATCATCTTTGGTCCATTTGGGGTATCCACGATTCCTGATGATGCTTCCACCATCTGGTCGGTGTAGCCGTAAGCGGGACCATTGATGATGACCTGTCCACCGACAACTTGGTTGTTCACGATTGCCCCGTTCTCTATGACCGTCAGGTTGACGGGTAGAGACGGAGCTCCCGTTTTGAGCACCGTTTCCTTTGGGGTCGGTATCGCAGTTGCGGTTGCACTTGGTTCGGGAGACGCCACGGCGTGTGGCGTCTCCCGAACCGTTTGTGCGGCAGGCTGCGGTGCTTGGAACGCCGTAATGAGGGCGTACACAAGCACCGCAACCGATATCGCCGCTACTGCTGCGACCTTAGTTGGCCGATCCACTGCGCGCACGCAGCTTCAGGACACGACGGCTACCGATGATTCCACCGAACAGTGCCAGGCTTGCCATCAGCGAGATGGCCAGCGCAGTGCCATTCAGGCCTCCGTTGTTGCTGGGGGCCGTGGAAACCGATGCGTGGACCGAGCTGGCGATGTCTCCACCGTCAGTTCCTCCGCCAGGGACCGAAGTCGAAGGCGGTGTTGCGCTCGGCGTGGGCGTGGTCGGGGTGCATGCTTCGCTTCCAGCTGCCAGCTTCGGCGTGATCGTGTAGGACACGGTCGCGGTCGAAGTTCCATCGGCGAACTCATGGCCCTGGTCGGCGGTTGCCGTCCGGGTCCAGTTGTTGCCGCTGGTGTTGACGGCATCGCCCCACGTGGCGTTCGTAATGCTGAACGTCACTGTGCTGGGACCGTCGCAGGTTGCGACGCTACCGGCTTGCTCAGACGCGGTTGCGTCCTTGGGCGTGGTGCAGTCGGGCCGTGGACCCACGAGATCAAGCGGGATCGTGAGCGTTGTGCCGTCGGCTGATACACCATCACCAGCAGCGAACTTCGCACCGTTGATAGCGGTTGCGACGATGTTGCCGGTGAATGGCCCCACGACGCCGCCTGCCGGTGAGCCGACAGCGTTGACTAGTGAGTCCCACGTGACCTTCACGCCGGTAGTGCATGTTGCACCATCAACGTGAGTCGATGCGGATGCGACTAGTGGTACTGTCTTCACGGGCGAGCAGTAAATCCAGTGCGACACATCGGGGATCTGCCCCCCGTTGTTCAGCGGCGCATGGTACCCGGTCTGTCCTGCGACAGGGTTCGGGTACACCTGGTCATTGCTTCCACCGTTGACGATGAGAACGACGGCGTCCGTGACGGTTAGGACTACGTCCTTTCCGACAATCGAACCACCTGTGTCCTTGAAGCAGTCAGTACCGGGGTACTGAGCCTGCCAGTAGGTGACGTCGTTGGTGTTTCCGGGGTCGTTTGCGAACGCTGGCGCGCTCATTGCTAGGCCGAGGCCACCCGTCGCGAAGACGAGAGCCACCACCCCAGCTAGTACGCGCTTTCGCGCGGACCGAGTTGATAGTACCATCGGGTACCACCTTCTTTCTTGATCGGTGTTGCGTTGGTTGTTACATTGAATAGAGAGTGAAATGTACGTCAGTGGAGCCGGAGCTCCATTTCCTTTTGGAGGCTCTAATGACGTACTACCACTAACTAATCATAAATTCTAACATAAAACTACGATTTTGTAAATATTTTATGTGACTCTCATCACAAGATTATATTGACACTGTTTCTATGCGTGGGTGTATACTAAATACAGTCATGTAGGTACTGGTGGGAATGCCTTTCTACGTACAGACTTATGCGAGAAGTCCTTACTTCAAAAATCGCGGCGACATGCACACTGGTAGTCATTTTGCTCCTAAGCGCCCCTGTTCGACCGTACAATCTATAACCGTTACTGAGTAAACAGAAAACCTTGAACGGCCGGTTTTCCTCTCTACAGTTACGACCTCCAAAATCCGTTCGTCGACCAATCACCTCGTGTCGGCATTTTTGCGTTTACTACATAAAAATTTACAACTCTTGGAGGATACAGATCATGAACCGCATAGAAATCAACGAACAAGTACTCGTCACCGTTATGGGCTTCAAAAAAGACTTGGCTGCTTACCCACGCCGCATGGAATATCAAGGCGCTACCTATGACTTTCTCGACGCAGGGCTGCGTTGCCTGGTACGCCACGGTGAGCGTATTGCAGAGATATTAACACTGAGTGATGGCCGTTCAAACTTTCGCCTTCGAAGCGACAACCACGGCGGTAACTGGACGCTTCTCAGTATCACGGCGTAGCGGTTGCTTGGCACACATAAAAGTCCCGCCTTGAAGCGGGACTTTTTTAATGGTCGAAAGAGCCCCCAGTGTAGGCTGCAGTACGGCCGATCTGGTCGTGCGAGCTCTTCGCTGAGGGATGTCACTCTCTCAGATGTCGTGATCTGACAGATCGGGGTAGACGATTACGCAGTCTCTGTAGGCGTAGTGCAACTTCTGCTCTGAGATCTCCGGTCCGAGAACCGCAACGATGTTGATCGTCGAGAGATCCTCGTTGAGGGATATGAGCCTGAACCCACGTCTCACCACGTAGTAGAACCACGGAGAGAAGCGGTATGTCGGAGGCTCGATCCGAGGATCAAGCCTCTTGGACGGTGTCGTCAGCATCTCATCGAGAATATCCGACGTCATCGCCTCCGCTCTCCTGTACAGGGGCCGGAGTTGCTTGCTCTTCTTGCGAAAGCGAATTCTCACCTCACAAGTCACCAACAGGTACGGCGAAAATCTGCCGAACCGAGGGTGCATCGGCCTGTCGCCGAGGACGTTGTTATACATAGGTGCTCCACTCGTAAAATCGACAATGTCACAGCGGCGCTGCAACAGAAAGTGACTAGTGTATTAAATCACTTATTTGATTTATTAGCAACGAGAATGCCTACTGCTGGCCGTTGATATTGTGGCCACCGAATTTGTTTCGCATGGCGGCAAGAAGCTTGGTCGTAAAGCTAATATCCCCTGCCTGAGATGCGAGACGGACGTCAAATGAAGTTTGGATGGCTGGCAGTGGAATACCAAGCTCTTTGGCGGTTTCAAGCGTCCAGCGGGCCTCGCCAGATTCGGCAACGACACCCTCGATACCGTCGAGGCTTGGATTCTCATGGAGAGCTTGGCGTGTTAAATCGTTCAGCCACGAGGTGACTACGCTACTCTGTTGCCAGATATCCCCCGCACTAGCAAGGTCAAGGTTCTTGTAGGGGCCTTCTTTCAGCATACGGTACCCTTCAGCAAGGCTCTCCATCATGCCGTATTCAATGGCATTATGGACCATTTTGACGTAGTGTCCGCTGCCTGGTCCCTCGAAGAATTGATGACCACCGCGGGGCGCACCGAGTGTTTCAAGGGCTGGAACCAGTGAGTCGTAGGCTGCTTTATCGCCGCCAACCATCATTGAGAAGCCATTGACGTGTCCCCATACACCACCGCTGGTGCCTATATCAAGTAAAATGCTTCCTTTAGCTGCTACTTTGTCGGCCCGAGCCTGATCGCCGCGGTAATCACTGTTACCACCGTCGATGATGATACTACCAGCGGGAATAAGCTCAAGCCAGCCGTCAAGTTCGCTTTCGATCACGTCTGCTGGGATCATAATCCATAACACGACTGGTTGGCCGTCGAAGGCTGCAATAACATCTGTTTTTTCGTATGCAGCCCGTGCACCACGAGCCACCGCTTCATCGACTGGTCCGCGGCTACGGTTATGGGCAATAACGTCATGGCCACCTTCGGCTAGTTTTTGTGCAATTTGGCCACCCATGCGGCCGAGTCCGGAAATAGCAATTTTCATGATTAAACCTCCCTATAGTCTGTATATAGTGTACTCTTTTTGACCTGTTTTAGTACCTGAGCAGGCTGTAAGGCAAAGTCAACATCGCTATGAAGTAATTGGTCGATGGTTGCTGCTTTATCTGGCCCCATCGCTTGGATAACAGCTTCATTAAGTGCTTCGATAGCGGGAAATGTCATGGTAATACGTTCAAAATCAGCACCCGTAAAGCTGGCTGCCCAAGCGGTTGCCTCTGTCGCTGGGCTACCGGGCTTGATGCCTGCAGTGTGCCCATCGGGACCAATCCCAAATAGGCCAATAGCGTAGTCTGTAGCCTCTATCTGCGCCTCTAACCAAGCGGCAAAGTGTTTTGTCGTCTCCTCGCGGTCGAGGCCTTGTAGGGGCCGGTAGAGGGTTGCAGCCGGTAAAGAGAAGCCGGCGTCGAGTAGTTGCTGCCAATTCTCATCTTTGTGGCCGATGTCACCGTAGCGTTCGTCGCTAAGGGTAACGTACAGACGCGACATATCTACGTCCTGAAGGTGCTTAGCTACCTCAAGGCACACCTTCGCTCCTGACCCACCGGATAGTAACCAGAGTACACGCTGGCCTTCTAAAAGATGTGAGCGTAAAGATTGCACAAGGGCATCAATTGCTTGATCAGTGTTCTCACTAAAGATATATTGCATGTGTCTATTGTATGGCTATTGCCCTGTAACGTCTAGATAAGGTCGTGAGAATGATGGAAGCGGCGACCGATGAATTTATGGATCTCAACAATGATGATTGGCAGGAAGAACGCAAGCAGACCTGTAATGTACAGATCGCCAATGCTCACACTCGTGATATGAAGAATACTCCGCAGTGGCCCAAATAGTGCCATGATTTGTAGGATGACTGCAACAAAGAGCCCTATGGAGAGTGGCAGGTTTGGTGTTTTGAGCCGTGTGAACAAACTTTGGTAGTCACTGCGAGCATTGAGTGCATTTGCCCACTGCATAACAACAATTGCGCTGAACACAATAGTACGCGCGTAGTTTTCGCCGTAGTCCTTTGCATAAAACAGATAGAGACCTAGCGCGATAATGGTCATGGTGAACGCGACTAGTATGATGCGGCCCGTCATAAAGGTGCTGAGGATTGGCGCATCAGGACGCTTTGGACGGCGTTTCATAATTTCTTTTTGACCTGGCTCGAGTCCAAGAGGAATCACCATGAGGGTATCGGTAACTAGGTTAACAAATAAAATTTGAACAGGAAGCAACGGAATCGGTAGTCCGATAACAAGTGCACCAATGGCTGTCATTGCCTCGCCTGCATTGGTCGACAAAAGGTAAAAGAGCATACGCCGAATATTTGCGAGAATTGTTCGTCCTTCGTGCATGGCGTCGATGATGCTTTTGAAGTTGTTATCAAGCAGTATGATGTCGCCGGCATCTTTAGCGATTTCTGAGCCACTTCCCATTGCAACTCCAACGTGCGCATTCGTAAGAGCCGGTACATCGTTCACACCATCACCTGTCATAGCAGTGATATTTTTTTGCTTAAGGAGTTCTAAGATGCGGTATTTATTTTCAGGGATGACCCGTGAGAATACGCGAATTCTATCGATATACTCAGCCATCTCGTCGTCACTCAGTGTCTGCATCTTACGGCTATCAAATACTTCTGAGCGATCCTTGACGATACCAAGTTTTTGCCCGATATGAAAGGCTGTTTCAAAATGGTCACCTGTGATCATACGAACAGTAACGCCAGCAGCTTTGGCGGTTGCGATAGCTGCGTGAGCTTCTGGCCGAACAATATCCGAGACCGCTATAAGTCCAATAAAGTGTAGTTTTTGGCTTTTTAAGTCGTCAAAAGTATGGATTGGCTTGGCAAGGTTAGCACTTGCAAGTGCAATAACACGAAAGCCTTGTGACGTGAGGTCATGGACTGCTTCACTGGCCTGCTCGTGTTCATGTTTCGTCAGTTCACTGCGGTCTAAGATTGATTCGGGAGAGCCTTTGACAAATAGTTCATAGGCATCTTCATCTGCCCAGATATTGCCACTCATCGCAAATGTGAGGTCGAAGGGTAAACTCTCGACGAACGCCTCGCGGGGTTTAGCCGCGTGCTTTTTTTCTCCGTAGGCAAGCATGGCACTGTCGAGTGGATCATGAGTTTTTCGACCGGTCTGTGCATTAATACTATGCATAAGGGCCGTTTCAATGGACGTCGATTCATGCGGTGCTTGCCAGGCACGGCCAACCGTAAGAAGGTTTTTTGTCAGTGTACCCGTTTTATCCGTGGCAATAGTTGTAATGACACCGATTGTTTCAATGGCGCGAATATCTCGCACGAGTGCTTTGCGAAGAGCGATGCGGCGCATGCCGAGCACTAAGATAACCGATATTGCGACTGGAAGGCTTTCAGGAACGGCCGAGACCGAAACGGCCATAACGAAACGAATTGCCTCTGCAAGTTCGGTCCCGCGGTAGATAGCGAGCGCGAAAGCAACAACTGCCACTGCGCCCACTACCGCAATAATCTGACCGAGGAGTTTATCAATTTTGATTTGAACAGGGCTGCTGCTTGGTGTCTGGGTGGCGAGCGATGCGAGTTGTCCAAACTCTGTCTCATTTCCTGTCGTAAGGACGACTGCCTGGATATCTCCCGATATAATAAATGTCCCTTGAAAGAGAATGTTAGATTGCTCGTATATCTCTTTTTTACCCTTTAGCTCGTCTGTTTGTTTAGAGACAGGGTTTGACTCACCAGTGAGAGTCGCTTCGTCGACGCGTATATTTGAGCCTTCAAGCAAGCGCGCATCGGCCGGTACTTTGTCGCCCTCGTGGAGCGTTATGATATCGCCTGGTACTAAGAAGCTACTATCTATCTCAATCTGTACGCCGTCGCGCAGTGTGCTCACTTTTTGCAGTGTGTGTTTACGGAGTGCTTTTAAAATACGAGCGGTTGAGAGCTGTTGTACATAGTAAATCAGCGCCGATATAGCGATGATAACAATAATGATTGTGGCATCAATGAGCTCATGTTGAAATGCGCTAATAATCGCAGCGATAAAGAGTACCAACATGAAAACACTGGCAAATGGTTCGGCTATTTTACGCCATAGTGGGACGCCCGAGACGCGCAGGATGTTTGGACCATGTGCTCGCAACCGCTCGGCTGCGTCGCTGTCGGATAACCCTGCCTGGCTTGTCTCAAGCTGCGCCAATATATCGTCGACATTGCTGTTGTAGTAAAGCATTAGCTCTATTGTAACAAAAAGTCACCACGGGAAGCGGTGACTTATGTATAAGCTACGGAAAAATTACATGATTCGTACAAGTTGAAGCTGTTTGGCACCGAGGCCTGCGCTCCACTGCACGATATCCCGGGCTGTTTTACCGAGCAGGCTTTGACCAAGTGGGCTCTTGATCGAAATCAAGCCTTCGCTTGGGTTTGCTTCAAAGCTGTCTACTAAGGTATAGCGAAATAATCGTCCCTGTTGGTCGATCAGATCAACAACCGATCCAATCGCGACACTGAGACGCGCTCGCCTCGTAGGGAGTGGCCTTGCGTACTTGAGCATATCTTGTTTTTCGGCAAGCTCACTCTCCACGGTCTCAAGCACTGCAAGCTTTTCGATTCGTACAAGTCGGTCCTCGTGACCAGTCGTTTTATCAAGTTCACGAAGCTCACTGATTGCCTTAAAACGGTCATGCTCTAGGCTGGCAATCGCTTTTTTGAGCTCCTTCATACCATGTTTCGATAGTAGTAGTGTTTTTTGTTGTAGGGTGGTGTTCATAATGAATCCTCCTTTTTATGCACTGTTACTTTTATTGTCGTAGCAGATTATGGTGGTTATGCTACTCCTCCAGTATTATTCATCAACCTGAAATGATCCTGAGAATTACGCTTATATTGTTGTCATTTTTCCATCTTTAAGACGGAAGGTAACGTCTGTCTTACCAGCAATATCCATATCATGCGTAACGGCAAGAATTGTTGTGTTCTCGCTGCGTGACAGCCGGTGTAAGAGATCAAAGATCTTCTGACCGGTCTCGCTATCTAGGTTGCCAGTTGGCTCATCGGCGAGGATGATAGCTGGATGATTAGCGAGTGCCCTGGCAATACTCACGCGCTGCTGCTGACCACCACTGAGCCGTGACGGCTTACGGAGCTGTTCATCGGGCTCAAGCCCAACATCACTCAGAAGCTGGGTGGCGCGAGCTTTGCGCTTACCCGCTGGCATATGGCCAAATTCGAGCGCTAGCATGACGTTTTGAAGGGCGGAGAGGTTTGGGATGAGATTATAGTGCTGAAAGACAAAACCAATCTTACGAGCTCTGTAATCCGTTTGCTTACCGCTTGAAAGCTTTGCAATATCGACGTCATCAACTTCGATGCTGCCGCTCGTCGGGACATCGAGTGCGCCGAGCATGCTAAGGAGTGTACTTTTACCACTCCCCGACTTGCCGATGATACTTGCGAACTGTCCTGTTTCAACAGTGAGGGTGACATTTTCGAGGGCTGCTACTTTACCGCCTGCTGTGTTAAACGTTTTGGTGAGATTTTTTACAACTAACATATATACTCCTATTCAGTCCTTAATACTTCTGCTGGACGGATGCGCGCAATAAACCAGGCAGGGATAGCACTTCCGACGATCGCGATAATCAATGTGATGCCGATTGCTGATACAAATACTTGAGGAGTTAATGCGGCAGTGACCTGTGTAAAGTTATTACTAATCTGCTGAGCGCCTCTTCCAAAGGCCGCTCTGGCACCACCAGCGAAGCCAGCTGGGCCTCCTGCTGTCGTTGTGCTGGCCGTTGAAGATTGGCTACTTGTCACAAGTGAGGTAGTCATTGGGCCACTAACGAGCACGCCAAGGACTAGTCCGACAGCGGCACCGATGATGGTGAGCGTCAATGCTTCTGTTATGAATTGACCAATCACCTTTGCGTTGGTTGCACCAATCGCTTTAATAACCCCGATTTCTCGGCGACGTTCGCGAACAATCATCACCATCGAGAGCAGTACGATGACTGCACCTGCGACTGTTGCACCGATGACGCCTGCAAGTGCCAGATTCGATATGCTTTGGAGTGACGTGACGCTGTTTGCTGCTTGTGTTGCTTGACTCGTGATGTCGGCCTTATCACCAAGTGTTGTTTTAAGGCTGGCAACGGTAGCGTCAACGTTATCACTACTATCAACGGTCGCTGTGACGCTACTAACGTCCCCTGCTTGAGATGTGAGTGACTGAACGGTGGCAAGTGGCATAATAAGGCCGCTATCTTGGAACGTATTACCGCTGGTGAAAATACCTGCCACTGTAATTGTCTGGCTGTATGCGGTAAATGTGCTACCAACTGTTAGGTTATTTTTGGTTGCGAGATCACTTCCGACAAGAGCTACGAGAGCACTACTCGAGCCATCGATAGTTGCGCCACTCGTAATGGTGAGCGTGCCACCATTACTTGCAATCGAATTAGGATTGGTCGTCCCAGTCACGACAATACGTGGCGTTGGTGCTGGACGGCTTGTGTCGGTGGTTGCTGTCGTTGTTGTACTTGACGTTGCTGTGTCAGAGCGTGCTTGGCGACGTCCAAATTGACCAAGTTGTAGTGATGACGTTAAGTTTGTATCCGTCGTTGTCATTTGGTCGGTTAAGGTTGATGAAATACTCGCAATATGAGCTGTTTTTGTAATACTCGCAACTTGATCTGCGGTCAGTGGATCCCCGCCGCCAGCAAAGCCATTAACACCTGCTGGCGTAATAACAATGCCCGTACCTGACAGAGCTTTTACGCTCGCTATCTTCGCTTCTACACTGCTACGCGCAACAAGCATACTGAGGATAAGTCCAATACTAATGGCAAGCATCAACACGATCGCACCTGTGCGAAGCGGACTCCTGAGCGCGTTTTTTATACCGCGCGAAATAACGTTCATATCTAATGTATCTCCTTATGTTAGCTACTTATAAGGGTAGTATGCAGTGAGTTACTTAGATTTTGCTTGCATTCTTCTGATAACTTGGAAAAAGAACAGTAAAAGTCGTAACCTGTTCTACGCCACTAATAACAGTGAGGTCACCGTCTTGAAGCTCTACAAGGCGTTTCGCGAGTGCAAGACCGAGCCCGTAGCCTTTTTGCTTTCCAGATGTTCGTGACGAGTCAGCTTGATAGAATCGATCAAAAATATGTGGCAGGCGCTCAGCATCAATGCCACCACCTTCATTAGAGATATCAAAACTAATTTTGTCGTCTTTTGCGCTAATTGTAATAACAATCTTTGACTTCGGAGTGCTGTGCTTGAGGGCATTATCAATAAGAATTGAGAGAAGCTCACTGACTGCTGTATGGTTAGCATAGATGATTGGTTTTTTGCTCGATGTAATTGAGATACGATCCTTCTCTGTATAGCGCTTAATCGTTTCTTCGGTTGCATCGTGAAGCGAAAAAGTTGTCTTATTAAGCGTGTCATGCTCAAGTCGTGAAAGATTAAGAAGCATTTCTGAGAGCGCTGTCAGTTTTTCTACTTCCTCAAGATTGCTTTCGAGCACTTCTTTATAGTCGCTCATATTTGCTAATTTGTCGCGGAGTGTCACCTCTATTTCTGCCTTCATCGCCGCAAGTGGTGTACGTAGCTCATGGCTTGCATCACTGGTAAAACGAGATTGTGCTTCGTGTGCCTCCTGGATCGGCCGCAAGGTTCGACGTGCAAATAAATAACTCACCAAGCCTCCCCCACCGAGAACGATGAGGTTAGCATAGAGCAGTTGGATGATAATATGGTTCGAAGCGTCAGCCGCCTCGTCCGTACGGAGGCCACTACCTAGGTCCGTAAAACCACGCGCCTGAAAGCTTGTTTGGAGATGCTGCAAACGAGTATCAATTTCGCGAGATGTAATTTGAAAAATAGCAAAACTAAAGAGGAGGCTTATTACCATCAACACAAGAAGGTAGGCGCCCGTCAGTTTTAGTATTGCCGAACGAAACATTACTTGGCCTCTATTTTGTATCCAAAGCCGCGAATTGTGTGGATGAGCTCCGTTTTGTACGGAACGTCGATTTTTGTGCGGAGGTATTTGACATACACTTCAACCGTGTTGGGTAAAATGTCAGCGTCGTAGTCCCACACATGACTAATAATGACGTCTTTACTCAGAGGCCTGCCAGGATTGCGCATCAAATATTCAAGCAGTGCAAATTCTTTACTCGTCAGGCGAATTTCGTCACCATTTCGGCGAACATCATAGGTTAAGGTGTTGAGTGTGAGCTCGCCAACTGTGAGAATACTTGCCTGTTGTTCAGTAGGACGACGCAGCAGCGCACGAACACGAGCAAGAAGCTCTTCAAGTGCAAAAGGCTTTACAAGGTAGTCGTCTGCGCCTGCATCGAGGCCTTCTGTGCGGTCACGAACAGTTGCTTTTGCGGTAAGGAGGATGACTGGTGTGTGGATTTTTGCTCCACGCATTGCTTTCACGATGGCGAGACCGTCGTATTCGCCAGGTATCATGCGATCAATAATCGCGACGTCATATGGCTCAGTTGTCGCCATAGAGTATCCATCATCTCCGTCATAGGATAGATCAACAGCGTAACTTTCTTGTTCTAAGGCCTTTTTTAAGGCACGCGCAATTTTGTGTTCATCTTCTATCACTAAAACTCTCATACTATCTATAGTATACGCTCAAACTGAGAGAACCCTGAAATCTATGCATGAACTGGAGCATATTTATCGCTCCACTGTTGCATGTCGATGATGATTGGCATGAGATCATGGCCTTTTGAGGTGAGGCTGTATTCGCAGCGTGCCAAGCTCGTTGTCGCTGTTTTTTCGATAATACCAAGTGCTTCAAGATGATCAAGGCGCGATGACAACGTACGGGGATTAATACCTTCTGTAAGGTCTTGCAGTTGGCAAAAGCGAACCTTACGTTCGTTGATGAAGAAGCGAAGAAGCTGAGGCGTCCATTTATCGCCCATTACTTCGGTGGCTGCTTTGACACAGCCAATTGTTTCTTGCGCTGTCATTATATCAACACTATACATTCTAGAGTGATTTTTGTCAAAATAGCCACCTCCAGTTTTTGCGGTATATACGAAGACGTGTATAATACGCACTATGAAGGTTAAGATTGAGATAGATACTCGGACATTTGTACGTTTTTGGCTCGTTGTTATTAGTTTTGCAGCAATTGCGTTTGTTATTATTAGCGCTCAGGCTGCTCTTATTATTCTTGCGACTGCTCTGTTCCTCGCCATCGCACTTAATCCGCTCGTGAGTCGTCTTGCGCGAGTCATTCCAGGCAAAAGCCGCGTGCTCAGCACGGCTCTTGCATACGTGGCTGTCGTCATTTTTCTTGGCGCGTTTATTTTTCTTGTTATTCCACCGATTGTTCAACAAACAGCAAAGCTTGTTGAGACAGTGCCGTCACTCGTGAACAACGCGACAACACAGTACAAAGGGCTTAATCAGATCATTGCTCATTATCAGCTTCAGCCACAAGTTGATAGTGCCCTAAACTCAATTAAGTCAGGTGCAACCTCACTTGCCGCTAACTTTGGTAAAAATATTATCGCGAGTCTCGGCTCAGTGTTTGCTGCAATTGCGGCTACCATTCTCGTACTTGTTCTGGCCTTCTTCATGCTTGTTGAGGGACCTTCGTGGCTTCAGCTTCTTTGGGCGAGCTATGGTGACAAAGCGCGTATGAAATATCACCGCACAATCCTTGGTAAAATGTACGGAGTTGTCACCTCATATGTGAACGGTCAACTGCTTGTTTCGACGCTCGATGGTGCCTTTGCTGGTCTTGCTGTGTTCGTACTCAGCCTTATCTTCCATGTTCCGGCAAACTTTGCCATTCCAACAGCGGCGATTATGTTTATCTTCTCGCTCATTCCGATGTTTGGCGCGTTGCTTGGTGCAGTCTTGGTTGCGCTCATTCTGGCCTTTAATGACCCTGTTGCCGGCATCATATTCTTCCTTTATGTCATCGTCTACCAACAAATTGAGGGTAGCTACATTTCACCAAAAATACAATCAAAGAAGCTCGACCTATCGGCCCTTCTCATCCTGGCATCAGTGACAGTCGGTATTTACCTCTTTGGCATTGCGGGTGGTATTATTTCGATTCCAATTGCTGGTATTGGCAAGATCTTCGTTGAAGAATACATTGAATACCGTAAACAAAAGCATGGCGCGAACCCTGTCGACGAACCTAAAAAAGTGGTCAGTATCGAGAGTTAAGCGACATATTCCCAGATTGGGCCATGGGCGGTATCGCGAACAGTGATACCGCTCTTTTCTATCTCGGTTCGCAAGCTATCTGACGCTTTAAAGTCACTTCGTTTGCGTGCTTGCTCGCGTTCAATAATGAGGCGTTTCGTATCGTCGTTGATGTCGGGAGTTGAAACGAGTAAGTTGATGCCGAGCATATCGTCGATTGCCTGTAAGAGCTCAACGAGAGCATGCTGATGGATATCTTGTAGCTGAATACTCTCAATGTATGAAAACGCATCGTCGATGATAGCTAGGCCAGCAGGTGTATCAAGATCGCTACTTAGTGCAATTTTAAGCGCTTGAGCCGTCGCGTAGAGCGACACGGTGTGATCATCGGTATCTTTATCGTCATCATCACGGAGTGTGTCGTGTGTCTGATGTCTGAGGGCTGCAATTGAGCGCCAATTAGTCAGGCGATTCCCTGCTGCATCGAGATTGGTAAACGTAAAGTTAATGCTCGAACGGTAATGTGACTGTAACATAAATAGACGTACGGCAAGTGGGTCGTAGCCTTTTTCGATAACTTCACGAATCGTGTAAAAGTTACCAACACTTTTGGCCATTTTTTCACCTTCAATTGTAAGGAAGCCAGTGTGCACCCAGGTACCGACGAATGGTACTTTGTCGGATGCAGATTCCATTTGCGTGATTTCAGCTTCGTGATGAGGAAAAATAAGGTCAACTGCCCCACCGTGAATGTCGTATTGAGGCCCAAAAATATGTTCGGTAATGGCTGTATCTTCAATATGCCAGCCTGGTCTTCCGGCACCGAACGGCGCATCCCATACAGGTTCACCAGGCTTAGAGAATTTCCATAAACAAAAATCATTCCAGCCACGTTTGTTGTCACTTTGGTCTATACGTGATTCGGAGTCGTCCTTCTTTATTTCCGTTCTACCAGATAGTTTTCCATAATCAGGAAATGTTGAAATTTCAAAATAGATTCCATCACCATCAATTGTGTAAGCATGTCCTTTGTCGATGAGTGTGGTTACTTGGCGCAAAATATCTGGAATATAATCCGTCGCGCGTGCATATTCTGTGACCGACGTGTTATTAAGGCTCTGCATATCCTTAATATATTCGTCTTGAAAGTTGGTACGGAGATCTTGCCAGTCGATATTATTTTCATGTGCCCTGGCGATGATCTTATCATCAATATCAGTTATATTTTGTAGGTAAAACACGTTGTATTCGTTGTAGCGGAGTACCCTAGCAAGGACGTCAAGCTGCACATAAGTCTTGGCGTGCCCTAAGTGAGAAAGATCATAGACGGTTGGACCACACACAAAAAGCTGCACCTTGGACTCGTCGCGTGGCACGAATTCTTCAACTTTTTTTGTCAGGGTATTATGCAATTTAACGGTCATTACTCTGTTCCTTTAACGCTTTGTCGGTCGCATCGAGTAGCTCTGGGATAATTGTATCAATAGATTCGTAAACGCGGAATCCTGCTGCATAGGCGTGGCCCCCACCACCAAAAAAACCCGCAACAGCAGCTGCGATGGGGAGATTACTCCGAAGCTTACCGGTGAGTTTGCCATCAGGGTAGGTTTTGATCGCCACGCCAAGTTCAACGCCTTCAACAAGTCGCATTTCATCAAGCACAAGCACACTCGGGTTATATTGATCGCTATATTGCTGAATTTCTTCCCAGGGGATGCGAATAAGAGCCAGTTTGCCATCAAGAAAGTATTCGATGCGCTCGAGCAAGATTCCTTTGTATTTCAAGATCTCAGCAGATTTTTTCATGAATTCGCGGCGGCGGTCTTCGATTTTAGCTGGTGAGGCACCAAGAGCTGACAGTTTACTTGCCGTCAAGTAAACAGCTTCGTTGACGCTCTGCGTCGAGAGTCCTAATGTATCAGAAAGCAGGCCAGCTAGCATTGCAGTTGCGGCCGACTCGGTTATTCCCCAACCGCTATGGGCTGCGAGTCCATAAATCACCTGCGTGCTTGATGCGGCTTCCTCGATAAGCATCGTGTGATCGAAGCTCAGTGTTGAGTCAGTTTCAACGTGGTGATCGATCACAAGCACAGGGTGAGATTCGAGGAAGTGGCGGACGCCGGCAATCTGGAGGGCTTTGCTGATGAGGGTATCACTACTGGTGTCGACAATAATAGCGAGATCCGCAGACGTATTAAAGTCTTGTGTCACTCTGTCCCAGCCGTCGATATAGCGCAAATACTTTGGAATCTCAACGTCGCAGTACAGTGATATGGTCTTACCAAGGCCACCAAGCAGCTCCTCTAGTGCCAGTGCACTGCCAAGAGAGTCACCATCTGGGTTTTCAGCTTGTATGATCAGTATAGAATGAGCGTCGTCAATCAGTTGTTTTGCAGTGTCGTACATTCTCTTTATTGTAGCAAAATGAGTGCTGTTCGCCTACGAAATACTTGCAAAGTAAGCATAAATGTGATACAATAAAAATAATAACTCATTTTCAGTAAAGGTATTAATCATGGGATCGCTATTTAAACGAAGAAAACAAGTCGACCAAGCACCTACTCTTGACCAAGCGTCTGCTATGCCAAGGAATCTTTATGTGGTCGAGCCAACACCTGATTGGATTGAGCGCAGGGCCTCGTTGTCACCTGACTCACAGGGCAAGTTTATACGCGCCGGTGGCGTTATCCTTATGGCTGCGAATAGAGATGGTATTTTTCATGAAGATATCGCAAAAGGCATTCCTGAACTTGCTGAAAAAATGGCTGAAGAGATACGACTTGAACGTGAAATGGGATATCGTATCCTTAGTCACGCAGACGTTGATTTGTCGGATGCAGGATGGTGGAATTTACGATCAGCAACTGTTGACGGCCCATCAGTTATTCTTTTAAATAGGTTTAGTTCTGTCTATGGTGCCGCTGACGACGATGGACGGCAGCGATCTGCTGACGCCTTAAAACAAGCACTGGATACTGATAGTATCAACGTTATAGCAGCCACCGCTTTCTAGTCTAGAATGCCTTACGACCTTCAAGGGCGTGAGTTAATGTTATCTGGTCGGCATACTCGAGGTCTACGCCGACTGGGATACCGCGCGCGAGGCGCGTCATGGCAACGTTGATTCCTTCATCTTGAATATGACGCTGTAAGTATAGTGCTGTTGACTCTCCTTCAACGCTCGCGTTCGTTGCAATAATTATTTCTTCAACCTCATCGCTCACGAGGCGTTTGAGTAACTCTGGAATATGCAGTTGCTCTGGCCCAACGCCGTCAATTGGGCTAATTGCTCCACCGAGTACGTGATAGGTGCCGTGGAACTGTCCAGTGCGTTCTAGGGCCACAATATCGAGCGGCTCTTCAACCACTGCAACTATTTGTTTGTTACGGTCTGGGTCACTATAGAGGCTCGAAACATCTTCATCAACGTCGATGAGGGCGAACGTGACGGGACAATTCTTAACACCCTTATGGAGCTCGGCTATTGCATGAGCGAGCTTTTCGCTGGTATGAATATCAGCACGTAGCAAAAAAGATGCATAACGTTCTGCAGTACGCGCACCAACACCCGGGAGTTTGCCGAGTTCATCAATTGCATTAAGGAGTGCTGATGGAAGAAGCTGTGCCAAGTTGATCCTTAAAGACCGAGGCTGCCAAGGCCGCCCATGAGAGGCTTCATTTTTTCTGCGGCAACTTCCTGGGCTTTGGCAAGTCCATCGCGAATTGCAATCTCAAGCCAGTGTTCAAGCTCGGAAATATCATCAAGATCAACCTGGGTTGGGTCGATTGTGATATTCTTTACTTTTAGTTCACCAGTTACCTGCACGACAACCGCGCCGTCGCCAGCTTCAACTTCAATAATTTCTTTTTTTAATTCACTCTGCGCTTTACGCAACTTATTCAACATCTTTACTTGGTCAAATGCCATCGTCTGTTCCTCCGTCTTCTGTACACCTAGTATACGTTACTGACCACTCTTTTTGTAGATGTAAAAACGATCAGCGTCTTGAAGAGACGATGAGGTGATAATACGATCAATCTTATAGGTTAAGAAGGTTTGATTACCATCATGCGTTGCGACGAAGCTTGACTCACTCGGTACAAGGGCCACACTAAAGGTTTTATTATAGTTTGCAACAACTGTATAGAATGCTAGTTGATCCTCGGAAACAACTAACTGCTTGGTATTTTTAGGAAGCGATGCTAGGTCTTTTGAAAAGTTCGGCACAGTATAAGGATCATAGCGGTAGCCGTAGGTATAACGCTCGAGGCCTGTCAGCACGAGTGCGCTAATAAGTACGATGAGGGGTATAAGGCCCGCAATTCGTGCGTATGGGTTGCGTGGAAATAAGCGGTACCAATAGCTTAAAAGGCTCGCAAGGCCTGTTGCCATTAATAATACAAGTGGGAGAAAGGTCACGCTTGTATAAAGAGGGTTCGTGACGAGGATCGGAATAAGACATGCTAACCAAATAATAATCAGATAACTTTGTGTACTGTCGCGAGTACGGATAAGTCGATAAATACCAAGGCAGATAATGATGGCTGAGCCGAAGCCAAAAACAGGTGTCATAAGGCTAGTTGTACTTGGTATCCAAAAGCCTATATATTGACTGGCAAGTGTATTGATGTTGGCAAATATATCGGGAAATTGTGATGGAATGCCAAGAAGGCTCAAGCCTAGCTCTGGTGATTTTATGACACCGAGAACGAGCGGCGAGACGATAATGAGGGCTAGTATAATACCAAGTGCCATTTTGGCTTTTGAAAGGCTACGAATAATAAAGCGGAGATGCGGATGGAGGATCGACGCCATTGCGAGTGCAAAAAGCGCATAGACACTAAGGGGCGTATAGAGGCTCAGTGCTGCAATGACAAAGAATAAAATTTTCCATAAGAAACGATTACCGACCTTTTTAGCAATAAATGTACCAATGAGAAGAAGCCACACCGACCAGAGAAGATAAAGAATACCCGCGGTGCCGCTTTGTGCGATAAAAATAAACTGCCCCGTCGTGAGTGCAATGACAGCACTGAGTACCGCAATGTTACCTTTAAACCACTGACGAAGCAATAAAATAAGGCCAACTGCTGATGCAAATGCCAGGATAAGGCTGGGTAGCTTGATACTAAAATCATGCACGCCGAAAAGTTGGAGACTTGCTTGTTGCAGGACCTGATAAGGTAAATTAATAACAGCAAGACTTGATATGTTATCGAAATGAATACTTGCACTTTGTATGACAGATACCTTTTCGTCATGCGAAATGCCTCCAGGGACATACAGGCCAACAAAAACGAGCAGTGCAATAAGAAGGAGCCCAATAAGTCCGTAGCCGATGTAATAACGCCAGCGGTAAATATAAAATGAGGTAATATCAATGCCCATATCAGTAGTTATGATTATACCACGACAACTTATTCGTGACGTTGATCGACCGACGTAAATCGGAGCCGTTGAGGATCGAAGTACAATTCAACTTTACCAGTTGGGCCGTTACGATGTTTCGAGATAATAAGATCTGTAATATGCTGACGATCAGTTTCAGGATTGTAGTATTCCTCGCGGTAAATAAACATCACAATATCGGCATCTTGTTCGATTGATCCCGACTCGCGTAGGTCGGCCAGCTGTGGAATCTGCGGGCTTCGTGATTCAACAGAACGCGACAACTGACTCAGTGCAATGACAGGCACATTGAGTTCACGAGCAATCAGTTTCAGCCCACGAGAGATTTCGCTCACCTCTTGCACACGATTGCCACCGTCGCGACCACTTCCCTGCATCAGCTGTAAGTAGTCGATAATAATCAGCCCGAGTGGTTGTTCGTGCATGGCGCGGCGGGCTTTGGTGCGCATTTCGAGTACGGTCATGCCAGGTGTATCATCAATAAAGATTGGCGCTTCAGCCATTTCACCCATCGCTTCGGATAGCTTCGAAAAATCATCATCACTCAGGTTACCAGTACGAATATTCCAGGCATCAACGCCGGAAGCGTCGGCTAACATACGATCGACGAGTTGTTCTTTACTCATCTCGAGGCTAAAGAATAACACAGGCTGCTTGGCGACTGTTGCAATGTTATATGCCAAGTTGGTGACGAAGGTTGTTTTACCCATGGCAGGTCGGGCCGCCAGGATAATCAGGTCGCTGCGCTGTAGCCCGGCTGTCATGGTATCAAGGTCGCGGTAACCTGTACGCACGCCACGAAGCGTGCCCTTATTGCGGTGTAACTCTTCCATGCGGTCGAAACTCTCCGTCAGAATCGTTTCAATACTCACCAAGTCTTGTTTGAGCGACTGGTCGCTGACAGAAAAGAGCTCCGCTTCGGCCTTTTCCAATAGTTCCTGGGTCGTTGTTTCTTCATTGTAGCCAAGTTCAGATATTTCGCCACTGGCTTTGATAAGGCGACGACGGACCGCCTTTTGTGCCACAAGTTCTGCATAGGCTTCAGCATGAGCGGCTGTCGGAACGTAATTCGTGAGCTCAGTTAAGTAAGCAGAGCCACCAACAAGTTCAATCTCGTCTTTGCGTTTTAGCTCATCACTGAGCGTCAAAAGGTCAACGGGTTTGTGCTTTTCATACAGGCGCATCATGCCCCCGTAAATAATGCCATGACGCTTTTCATAAAAATCGTTTGCCGTAACGTGCTCAGAAATATCAGCGAGCGTTTCTTCATCAATAAGAACTGCACCGAGTAAGCTTTTCTCGGCGTCTAAGTTTTGGGGGGGTACTTTACCCGCAGGTACCTCTTTTGTTGCCATTTCCCGTTACGAAGTTTCTACTGAAACTTCCTCTCCTCCACCCATAATAGCAGCTACTGCAGCAGCTTGGCCATCTCGGGGAGGCACACCTGTGGGTATAGTGTGGATTTCAAGTTCATAAACACCAACCTCTTCGAGGGCTTTATGGATCATCGGCAGGTATTTTGAATCATCGAGCTTTTTCTTATAAAATTTGTTGCCAGCGTAAATAGTCAGGCTATTGCCATCAAGTTCAAAGTGGCATTTTGAGAGGACGCTATAAATTGCCACGTAGTTTTTGCGTGTGTGCTCAATGAAGGTTGCCTGGTCGAACACACCTGGGGTAACTGTTTTTTTAGCATCCGAAGTGCCAACGTCTTTCGCTTCCTGAGGCCGCTCTACAGGGAGCTTATGCTCACCTGTGGCGCTTGGCTCGCCCTTGACGGGGACATCCTCTGGTATTGAAGACGCTGATACTTCGTCTAATGCTTTAGGCGACGACTTTTGGTCTTTTGGTTTAGCTTGCGTAGCTTTCTTTTCAAGTTCGGCGATTGTTGCGGTGACTTCAAGAACTGGGCTTGCGAGTGCTGCTGACTTGACGGGTTTCGGCGTTGCGGCTGCGCCGAGCACGCTGAGGAGTTTCAGGTTCGGCTGAGCACTTTTTGATACATCAAGTAAACCATCGAGCAGAATGAGTAGGTGTGGCTTTTCTACGACCGTTTCACGAACGCGTGTTGTGAGCTGACTTGCAAGGACGACACCGCCAATACCTTCGTTATTTGCAAGGTCAAGTACCTTAACGAGCTCAGGAATATCACGATTTTCAACGGCGTCTAGGAGCTGGTCTACCATTTTCTTTGGTGCGAGGCCAATTGAGGCCTCGATAAGTTCTGTAGTGATACCAGTTTTATCATCAGCTAAGCTTGATAGCTGATCGAGTAAACTAATGCTGTCACGGAAGCTTCCGTCGCCTCGCTCGGCAATAAGTGTTAACGCCCCGTCGTCAATTTTAATTTTTTCGGTATCGGCGATAAATCGTAAATGCTTCACAGCATCTGGTACGCCAATAGCACGAAAGGCAAAACGCTGCGTACGGCTAATAATGGTAGCCGGTAGCTTATCGACATCCGTTGTTGCAAGAATAAATACCACGTGTTCAGGCGGTTCTTCGAGGGTTTTTAGGAGCGCGTTAAAAGCAGCCTTAGAAAGCATATGTACTTCGTCGATGATGTAGATTTTCTTAGCGGCAGAGCTTGGCGCGACTTGTACTTTTTCACGTAGGTCGCGCACGTCTTCAACACCGTTATTACTTGCGGCATCGATCTCAATAATATCAAGGTGTGTTTCGTCTTCATTATATGGAAGATGGTTAATTTCGTGCGCAAGGATGCGTGCGATGGATGTTTTACCAACACCACGAGGGCCAGTTAGTAAATAGGCGTGTGAAATGCGTTCCTGCTTGATGGCGACTTTTAGGAGCTCTGTCACATGTGACTGCCCTACAATTTCATCAAGCGTCGTACTACGATACTTTCGGTACAATGCTTTACTCACCTTTTTCCCCTTTGTTTCTTTTAGTATACGCGCTTTGGCGTCTGTTTATTGTTGTGTTTTTCTTTTTTGTGCAAGCTCGAATTCATCGCGGTAGCAGTTACCACAAAGCGAATCGTACGTCACTGCTTCCTCACCATCAATCGCTACTTGGTCACCCTCGAACACGTAATATTTACCTACCTTGCGGCAGTTAAACTCAGCCTGTGACCCACAGCGACACATGGTGGGTAACTTTTCAATATTATCTGCGAGCTCGAATAGACGTTTGCTTCCAGGGAATAACTCACGGCGGAAATCCGCCCGAAGCCCATAGGCAATGACCGATATATTATCGATTTTTGCAACGTCAAATAGTTGATCTATTTGCTCCACGCTCAAAAACTGTGCTTCATCAACGAGTATACAATTTACTTTTTTACCACCTTTTGCATCCATTTTGTTGTGGATTGTTTCGCGGAGGTTGATCGTGGGAGTGGCAAGTATATCGACGACTCGCTGTGCACCACCGCGGGCAATAATGCTTTTACTATCTTTTGTGTCGACACTCGGCTTAATCGTTAAAATAGATAGATTTCGCTCTGTGTAGTTGTAAGCAGCTTTAATCAGCGTGTCACTTTTACCGCTGTTCATTGCTCCATATTTAAAAGATAGTTTCGACACCGTTTTCTCCCTTTATTTTGCTCACCCTGTTTGTTTTCACCCTCGTGATAGTCCTACTATACTGCTTTTGTTTTATCTATGCAACAAATCTTGCTTGGATAAGCTATTTTATACAGTTCTTAAATTATTTTTAAATACAGAGCTCAATGTCCGTATAACTTTGGCAGAATCTTTCGCGTCACTTTCCGCCACTTCACAGGCAATGTCATACAATTGATCAGGTTTAATCATTACAAACTTTTTATTAATATATAAAAAGAACATTGTGAGGCGTCTATATAGTTACGACACGTTACATTTATAGTTTCACCGACGAATAGCAATTCAGCATGATCGTTGAGAAACGATTCGATGATCTAGAAGATAAATAAGTCTTTATTTTTTTGTTGGTAAAAGGTTGTATATGACAATAGCTCCAACTACCGTTATAGACAAGGTTATTACTGCATTGATAACTATACTTTGTGCGTGTGTCAAACCTTTACCTCTTTTTGTGAGTGAAAGGTTTAAATGAAATTTTTCTAAGGCATCTTGTACCTTAGTGTCATTCAATATCGCATTAATAATTATCAATTTAATCTGGTCGCTTGTAGGGCTGTGTTCTTTTAGAACCTTGAGGATATTCGGGCCAAGAACATCTGTTCGCATAGTATCATCGACAACTGCTTTTGTTGCCCTCTTATATTCATCATCTTCCGTAGAGCTACTCATCTTGTTTTTTCAGCTGGTCAGCCGGAACAAATTTAGTGATTGAACCATCTTCACTTGTTACGCTTACAGCACCACCATTTGCTTTACTTAAAACACCTATAGCAAAGGTAATAACGTCGTCACTGTCTTTAAGATTATATTGTTCTTTGATACGGTTAAGCGCGATAAGATCACCGTTGTTAATAGTGAACTTTGCGGTACCGTTTTCTTCCGTATCTTTTTTTACAGGCATGACTATATTATATACCAGTTATACCACCGCTGAACAGTGCCCAGTGGTATAATACTGCTTATGGACTTATTAAAGAAAATCAGTGATCTACTCAATACTCATTCATGGGGTGAATTAAGATACCTATATGGACGCACTGGTGATAGACAATATACTGTTCCTCATCGAAAGTGCAAGAACTGCGGAGCTTACAACAATCCGAATAGTATTAAGGCTTGCTCAAAAAGCATTCAAGAATAGTATGAACCCACAACCTGACAGCTACCATCATCCAGAAGTCATGGATTCCATGAAAGAGTTTGATGATGCCATAGCGTCGCTCCAAGACTATAGAGAAAACAAAAAAAGTTCAACTGATGACTTTGGAACAATTGCCTACGAAAATACCCTTATTTCTCATGTTCTACAAGCCCATCGAAAATTAGTACACTGGTGTGGATACCACGGCATTACACTACCTGACAACTTTGATTTACCAAAAATAATTACTATAAAAAAGAATACCGGTGCTACAGACGGCACCGGTATTCTGAACTCTTACTAGAAGCTACGGGTTAACCCATTCCCCAGTCGAGCCAGAGAAGCCGCTCTGTGTGGCAAACTGTACTTTTGCTACTGTCACCCCATTCGGAAGTTGGAAGGTCACACAGCCTGTTGCAGAAGCACCAGCGCCCAGTGTAAAGCTCCCACTTGAAAAGTCAGTACAACTATCAATCGTATTAAAGTCGGCTGTATAGCTTTGGTTGTCTGAGCCAATGACGGTAACGTCAGTATTGGCGTTATCACTATAGCTAGCGCTACCTTTATTGGTCAGCTGAAATTTCGTACCCACGAAGTGCTTACCGGCATCAGCGGAAGCATATTGGCTCGAGGCTGTTGCAGGATCAATCACCTGCACGAGTGTAGTCGCCAGCCCTTGGTCACCACCAATATTGACGGTTGAACCTACATGAGCCACGGTTGGGGTAGGCGTGGCTGCTTTTGCCTGCGTTGTGGTAGCTGGGGTCGTACTAAGACCAGTGCTGCCGTGCGATGATGAGGCTGAGATGATAATACCAAGTACGATCAGAGAGCCAATAACTGTTAATACTTTGTGTCGCTTGAACCAATTACCACTTTTATCTTTCGCCATTGTAGAGTCCCTCCTTATTGGACTGTGAATGTTAGTTCATGGGTGCCCAATAAAAAAGGACAACCATTGCGGTTGTCTAGACCTGAACAGAGGTATGATCCACTATCCAAACAATGGCTGCCCATTTCAGTAGTGGATCGGTATTAAAAAATACCCCTGTGATGTTCAAATCTAGACAGGGATATTATAGCATTATGGTGTAGTTTTTGTTTAGATTATCTGTGATTTTTTTACACCAAGTAAGTAATCGTGAATAGCTTGTCTAAGATTCCTCTCAACAATCTTATTGAATGTTGCACCTATTGTAGATGACGATAAATCCGATCTAACCGTTTCAATAATTGTTTTGGCATCATTAAGCGGTTTAAGCGGTTTATAAAAGTATTGGCTTTGTGATGATGTTACTTCGTCCATAAACACACGGGCATACTCATTTATAAGAAGATGGTAAGCCTCAAGAGCAGTTTTCTTTTCTTCATCGCTTGCATTCGCAATCTCCGATATATAACTTTTTGTATAATCAGAAAGTCCGCCCTGGAGGCTACGCCGTATTTCTTCCTCATTCTTTACAAAAAAACTGTTGTTATATCTGACTGTATGATCGTAGGCACTGCACTTCTCGTAAAATGAAGATATATCAGCTATTCCCTTACTACTAAAGTCTCTAACAAAAAGGTATTTATAATTTTGCCAAGATGACGTGGGCATTAAAAAGACATCTTCTTTAATAAGTCCATCTCGAATAATCGACTCTTTAGCAATTGCTAAATGATCTTCGGCATATTGAACTTCGAGCAGTATAATAGTAGCCGCATCTTTTTTCTTATCATTTTGTTGTTTTTGATATACAACAAATGCAACAATTCCAACTAATAAAGTAAAAATTGATGTAACTATGGATGTAAAAAGAGGTGATTCATAGAATGGAGAAGTCATATAATTAGATTGACGCAAGCATTAAGAGAATGCAAGCATGACCAGTTTAGTAGTTAATTATTTCGCAGTTTATTAGCTAGAGATTCTTGCCTTATCGCTGTCTGAGGGTTGACTAGTACAGGAGAACCTGATGCAACGCTTGTATGAACGGATACTGATTTTACAATCTTTGGCAAAGATTTTACCGCACCTTGAGCTATGCGACTTGCGGCATTACCACGCTTTTGATTTATTGTATTAGATTTATTGTGACTTTCCATATTTCTATTATAGCTCATATGTACTTCCGCTATACTAAATGTATGAATAACCGAAAGCGTTTTGACTCACTACTATCCTTGATCGTGCAACCGCGTCCAAAAGTGGCTGAAACAAAGAAGGCAACTGCCGGTGGTTATACTTCCACGTCCGTTCGTCGGCGTAAAGCTGTAAGTACTGTTTCGAAACGGCGCGGTGTGTCCCAACCAGGTAAGGCTTAAAGTTACCCCAGAAGCCCTCGATGGTATTGGTATACACTTTACCTCTCACATACTCACGTCGTGCATGATTGACCGAAAATCTGTGGTGTCTTTTCGCCGTTTCTTTATACAAATGACTTTCATCCGTTACTATGATGGCTTCTGGCTCAAGAGCAGACTTTAAAAAATCTGTAACTCGCTTTGTTGACGCAACGTCAGTCACCAATATTCGAGCATTCCCATTTCTTTGAACCGCACCAAGAACTGGAACTTTCTTCGCATACCAACCAGCTCTTCCGTAGTGGCGATGTCGCCTGCCGCCAATATATGCCTCATCGGCTTCAACTATTCCAGATAAAACTACGTCGTCCTGTGTCATAGATGCACGAATTTGGCGTAGCATGCGTAACGCAGTTACTGAGGTTACACCGAGTAGACGTTCAATTTCCCGTGCAGCAATACCATTCTTGCTGATCGAGAATAGATAGATTACATAAAACCACTTGCGAAGAGGCATGTGCGACTTGTGTAAGACAGTACCTGCTGTCGGGTAGAGTTGATACCGACAATCTTTACAACTAAAACAGCGTCGATTCTTTAGCTGGTAGAACTTGGCTTTGCATCCGCAATTTGGACACCATTCAAGGTCACCATAGCGTTTGTAAAAAAGCGCTTCTAAACAAGCAGCATCGTCGGGAAATTCGGCCTCAAACTGGGATAGCGTATAGCCACTCACAGAGGTCAGAATATCAAACTATTTGACAAATTGCAATAATTATTATATCCCTGAAGCCTAATGACCCCTATGGCGTGTTTAAACTATAGGGACGCCCATTGTGAGGACGACCGCTGTGCGTTTATTACCATTTTCAAGAGGATGGTTTTTTATGATCATATAAAATAGCGCCGCAGCACGATGCCATACATTCCAATATAAATATTTGCCATCAAATGTTGTAAACGGCTGATCGATACAGCGAATAAGGTTTTGAATGTGACGCGGTTCCGGCGTTGGTAGAGGTTCAGGATAGTTAAGAAGTTCGGAGGCACGACTAATTGCGTAAAGCGCTGAGTCGATCTCTAGTCTTCTCACGTATTAGCGAGTCGCAGCAGTGTTTTTCGATATTTTTGCACCGTCAATTTGACTGACTTATCAATTTCAGCCTTCTGTTTCGGTGTGAGTGGTTTTGCTGGTGCTTTGTTCATAGTTCCATTATACCTTAAGCACAAATTGTTATGCAATAAGCGTATTGTTTTACAGTGCGGCTTCGACTGCTGCCCACTCGGCCTCTTCGTTGTCGGCAGGGACGATGATCGTTACTTGGTCGCCAACTGCAACACGGAAATATGTCACGCTGGCAAGGAGGATGCGGTATTCGCGGCCATTTGCTTCAACGTAGTAGGCGCCGTCATGTTGTACGAGCGTGCCAATAATTTGCTTACGCTCGATTGGGCCAATTTGCTTGTAAATAAAACTGCCGTCATCTGCAATAGTGAGCTTCAGGATGTCACCTTCAACAAGCTTTGATTTACTTGCATAGTTAGCAGGCACTGGATATTCTTTGCCGTCAGGACCGGCCATTTTTTGACCGTCAAAGATGCCTTCAACGACTTTGCCGCCCATGTCATCTGGGTTAGACGAACGTGGCGTGAGAACTGTTCCGTCGTCACCGATGATGCTAATGAGGAGCTCTTTAGCGGCCGCTAGGTTTGTTTCTGCTTCTTGGATTAAAGCGTGTAGGCGCTTTACTTGTTTTTCTGGTAATTCAGACATGGTCACTCGCAATTTCCTTTTGTCTATTTTTGGGTGGTATTACCCTTATATATATCAACGAAGCGGTATTTTGTCAATGCTTCCATCAATAGTGTCAATGCGTAATCGAAAGGATGCCCCACTAAGGGCGAGCCGAGCGCCATGGGCGAACTTTCAGTTCCCCGTAGAGCGGCCTTAAGAGAAAGATATTGAGCAAGTCGGATCAGAATGGGTGGTTTTTCCACATACTTTTCTGAGGTCAAGCAAAAAGCGTTGTATATTTTGTCTAACAAAATACCACCCTATTTCAGGGTGGTATTTTAGAAGTGATTCATAATTGGTCGATTGTAAATTAGCTAAGTTCGACGGTTGCGCCTGCTTCTTCGAGCAGTTTCTTTGCAGCGTCAGCTTCGTCTTTGCTAGCCTTCTCTTTAACAGGTGCAGGTGCGCCGTCAACGATTGCTTTTGCTTCACCAAGACCAAGTCCAGTGATTTCTTTAACTGCCTTAATAACGGCAACTTTCTGAACACCAGCGTCTTTAAGTGTAACGGTGAATTCGCTCTTAGCGTCCTCAGTTGGTGCAGCTTCAGCAGCTGGACCGGCAACTGCAACTGCAGCAGCAGCTGGCTCAATGCCGTATTCTTCTTTTAGGATGTTCTTAAGGTCGTTGACCTCGAGTACAGTAAGCTTTGTTAGCTCTTCTGCGATTTTCTTAATGTCAGCCATGATAGCCTCCTTATAAATTATGTACTTATTGATTAATTGGTTGCTTTAGCAGATACGCCGTCTAACAGGGCGTGTAAATTGCCAGATAGGGCGCTCGTGATATCGTGAACTGGTGAAAGTAATTGTGCAATAACTTCAGCAATGAGTTGGTTCTTGCTAGGAAGACCTGCAAGTGCCGTAACCTCAGCTGCTGTGAGTAGTGCGCCTTCGCCAGAGAATGCGCCAACAAACACAAGTGCTGGATGCGTTTTTGCAAACGTGTTCAGTACTTGGGCTGGTGCAACTTCGTCGCTATCGCTGATCGCGTAGAGTAACTGGCCAGTTAAAAGTGACGTGTCGGTGCTTTTGTAGGTATCGATAGATGCCATTGCAACACGGACAAGTCGGTTTTTCACAACCGTAATTGTTACTCCAGCAACGCGTGCAGCACGTCGAAGTTCCTGGATATCAGCAACATTAATGCCTTGGTACTGTGCGAACACAGTCATTCTAGCATTAGATAATACGTCGCTTAGCTCTGCAACCAAAGTGTTCTTTTTATCGCGGGTAATTGCCATAAAAATCCTTCCTTGATTAATGTTGTTTCGACCAAATTATGAATGTTCGGACAGGCAGGCTTTGGACAAAAGAAAAAGTCTTTGGACCTCGCACTGCCAAAGACTTTAATCGAAAAATGTATGTTTTACATGATCCTCGGTAGCTGATTAAGTGTCTCCACCGCTACTGTCTTTGGTAATGTCTAATCCGCAGTATAGCAAACGGATGTGTGTGTTGTCAATAATGCATGACACGCTAGTTCTAGCGTGCCACTGTGCGGGTTATGGACATATCTAGCAAATCTTGAATTTTATGTCTTAATACTGTATAATTAGTCTTTGTCCAGCTAGCCGAATAGGCCTGTTGGATAGTATTTCGCAGTGCCGACCGACGGCACGCGAGAGAGGAAAGAATGACTCTGGCAGTACAGACGACCATCAACGATAAGCTCAACGCGCTCATCGAACAGATCCGTCGTCACAACCTCACTCTCCCATACGAAGTGCAGGATCGTCTCAAGTCGATCCAGCTCTCCCATGAGAAAGAGAGGGTCACCTACGAGCAGGTCACCAGCGCTTTCAAGATCCTGCTTTCTGAAGCAGACGATCCGAAGGCGCCAGCGCTCATCCCCCTCCTGATTCGGCGATACTTTCTCCCGACTCAGTAACGAGATCTGCGGTGGCGACAGTGTCGTCGCCACCGCAGCCTGCGTTCTATCCTCTCACACCGCCTCGACCCTCATGGTCGGGGCATTTTCTCATTTTAGACTAAAGTGAACTATAGTGATATAATATGTAAAATGAGTGCGGAAAAAAGCGAAGCCAACAAATGGCATCCACCTTTAGGTGTGATTAAGGAATCAAAGCGACAATCGCCTTGGGGCCCGACACCTATTCGCCCCACTGATCCTCGCATACAAACTCAACAGCGTTTTGTTCGACGTCAGGCCGAAACCATCTTTGATAATCACGTCCCTGATTTTATTTCACCCGAGTTTCTTGAGTTCATGAAGCTTAGTTACTTTAGTCGTGAAGCAACGCGAGCGACAAAGAATATGTCTAGCTTTATCTCGCGACTTGTTAACCTAAGTGACATTACGGATCCTGAAATCTTGGCTGTTATTGAGCGTATGTATCTTGGACACGTGACTCCGTCGGAGACAATGGACGGTGCAGATGCACTGCAGCTTTCTTCAACAGAGATAGCGAAGCTTGGTGTTTATTTTGGGTATCGACTTGAACATAGGGCGCCTATGATGAACGAAATTACACAGGCAGTTGTTGATAAGGGCGGAGTGGTATATGACACGCCAAAAGAGACATTTGAAATCCTTATGCCGGACACGGGAGTGACCGGCATGGATCGACTGAGTATCGGTATTATGATGGCTCGCCAGCTTGATTTTGCAGAGCTAGGTGATAATAGGTTTTTTGTGCGTGATTCGTTCAATGTCCGGTTAGATGATGGCTCTGAGATTGATCCAAAAGTAACAAGTAGGCTGAAAAGCCTTAATCTTGCTGACTTATCACGCCAACAAATGAACGGTATCGAAATGTGGAAACGTGTTGCTCTCGACACGACATACCTAAAAGAAAATGTCACTGAACTGTTGGCAGCAGATGACCACGAAACGATTGTCCGTCAATCAATCACCGTTGTAGAACATAACCCCACTGTCCGTAAAAAGGTGAAAAAACATTGGCATGACCAGGTGTATGATTAGACGTTAAGGATTGTGCGAATTTCTTGTTGAATATCGTCAATCGAACGCATCGCACCATCACTATTTACGCACTGAATCGCTGTAAACTCATCAGGGTATAGCTCACATAGTTCTTCATAGTTAGCTTTCGCGCGGTCAAGATGTGAGGCATCAGCTTCGTGAATGTCCCGTTTTTTTGCGGTGTAAAGTCGCGCGTCTTTTTTATCAACATTTGCCTGAGCAAGTTCTGTTGGCATAATGAGCACAATGTTAATTGTAGGTTTTGGAATACCAAGAATTGCGTATTCGGTATTTTTCATACGCTCATAATATGCACGGCGTGATGCTTCATCATGAAATTTTGTGCCTTGATGGGCCAGGTTTGAAGCGACGTAACGATCCGCGACAACGACACTCCCTGGCTTATGAAGGACTTCATTTATTTCTGCACTTGCTGCGTAACGATCAAGCGCATAGGCGAGGCTTGCAAGGTCAGCTGGCACTTCGTCTGCTGTTCCATAATCCCCATCAAGGTAACGGCCCACGTAGTAGCCCGATGGTTTATCATAGCGAGGAAAGCTGACTTTAAACACAGTTTTGTTGAGCTCTTTTTCGAGATAATCGACGAGAAGTGCGGTTTGTGTACCCTTACCCGACCCATCGCCGCCTTCAATAGCGACAAAAAGTCCTGCTACCACTACTTCATACCCTTAGGTAGGAGGTCAATCGTTGGCGCTGGCTTGCGAGAGTCTTTATATGCACGTGGCAGCATCTGCTCTGGTGACCACGTACGAATGAGTTCGTCGAGATCAGACGTATGCTGGTACTTACCACTAATGCCACCTCGACCATCGCTGTAGTCGCCCTCAACTGGGCCGGTTCTATGAAAAATAAGCTGTCCAATACGCTCACCGACAGGTAGCACAACTGATTCGTGTTGGTTTAAGTTATAAATCTCTAAGGTAATGCGGTTGATGTAGCCTGGGTCAATCCACCCGGCATCAAAACAAACAGCGACACCATTTCGTCCCCAGCTACTACGAGATTTTACTTCACTCGCGCCGCCGTGTGCGCGGATGCCAACAAACTCGTGAGTGTGCGCTAAGATTCGCTCACCCGGCCTCAGCACGATAATCGGGTGGTCTTCGGGAATGTTTGCGAATAGTTCATAACCGTTTGCCTCGCACCACTGTTTATGAGGAATTGCCTCGAGTGGGCCCTTAAAGTAACGATCAACTTCGCCTTTATCGAAAGGGTTATAAACGCGAGACACATCTTCGTATTCTTGTTTGTAAAAGTAGTGACCAAGCGTAAAGTCGAGGCTTGCTTCGGAAACATGCTTATCATTAAACGGTACGCAGACGATAGTTCCATCTTTGATGGCTGTCTTAATTTCGGTATTACTGTACACGCTCATGAAAAATAGCTCTCCTTTATACACCCCTGTATTACCTCGATTGTAACATGACTCATGCGTCTGTTACTATATGAAGCATGAAAACAATAGTTGTCGCTTATGATAAAAACTATGGCATTGGTGCAGCCAATGATTTGTTATGGCAGCGCGACCTCCCGGCAGATCTGGCGCACTTTAAAGAAGTCACAACCGGCCATACGATCATTATGGGTCGTAAGACATTCGATTCAATTGGCCGAGCACTTGCGAATCGTCGTAATATAGTTATCAGTCGAAGTGATAATGCAGTAGATGGTGTTGAGTTTGTTCATAGCCTCAACGACGCCTACGAGCTGGCCGGCCAAGATGACTTATATGTGATTGGCGGTGGCCAGATATATGCGGAAGCGATAGAAAGTGCCGAGCGTATTATCGCGACAGAAGTAAACGGCATGTTCGCAGCCGATGTATTTTTTCCTGCGGTGGATACCGCTACATGGCACGAAACAACTCGAGAGCATCACGAAAAGGATGATCGCAATAAATACGATTACGATTTCGTGACATATGAACGCGGCTAAACAGCGATCGGTGCTTTGATTGGTGGGTATGGGTCGTAATCAACAAGTTCGACGTCTTCGAATGTGAAATCATCGATGCTTTTTACATCTGGGTTCAGTTTTAACTTTGGGAGCGGCCGTGGTTCACGCGCAAGTTGCTCGTCTACTTGCTCAAGGTGATTGAGGTAGATGTGTGTATCTGCTGTTGTGTGTACAAATTCACCCTGCTGCAGGCCAGTTACTTGAGCGATCATGGCAAGAAGTAGCGAGTATGATGCAATGTTGAATGGCACACCAAGAAACGTATCGGCACTTCGTTGATATAAGTGTAGGTCGAGTTTATTACCGCGCACATTAAACTGGAACATATTGTGACATGGCGGCAGCCCGCCAATGCGCACGATTTCATCAATTTCAGCTACGTTCCAAGCACTGACGATGTTACGACGTGAGTTCGGATTGTTTTTGATCGTATCGATGGCATTTTTAATTTGATCAATCTCACCGCCCTTGCCATCTGGCCAATGTCGCCACTGGACACCGTACACGGGGCCAAGATCCCCCCACTTCATTGCAAAGTCGTGGTCGGTCGCGACGTGTGCGATAAATTCTTTAATACCCGTCTTCCACTCATCACTACTTGCATCCGGGACTGTTTCTCCATTTGCAATGAGATAGGCTTTATATGGCCATTCGTCCCAAATATGCACATCATTTTTGGCAAGGTATTCGATATTGCCACTTCCCTGAAGGAACCATAGCAGTTCATGCACAACACTGCGCATATAGAGTTTTTTCGTCGTGACAGCCGGAAAGCCATCGGCGAGGTTGTAGCGAACTTGACGCCCAAATACACTAATAGTACCCGTGCCAGTCCGGTCGCCTTTTGTTTCCCCATTTTCTTTGATGTCCCTTAGTAGATCAAGATATTGACGCATTTCTCCCCCTTCGTTCTCTATATAGTATGACACAATATTGTCAATGAAAAACGAAGAAATGCTTGGAATTTGTGATAAACTTAAGCTAGAAAGCTCAATAAATAAACATGACCAACCAAGAAACAGATCAACTAGTGACTGAGAAAATGCATGGACGACGGTCCAGTCATGAGGCCGACCATACATTTAGTGAGCAGTACCCTGCCGAACACATTGAACTAACAGGCGGTATTTATTTAATCGAAAACCAGTTTGGTGCGCTTGCACTGATTCGCCAAAAAGCGCTTGATATAGCCCACCAGCGACTCATTTTGATGGATGATGACGCACTAGCTGAAAGCACAGTAACCTTCCACCAAGACCTTATTCGATATTTTACATCGCAGCCGAGTAGACACAGCGATGTTATGAGAGATCCACTGATTAGTCTTGGTGACGCGACAGGTCGTATGGGAGCTGATGTTCTTACGCCAGAGATCGTATCGTATATAGGTAGTGAGCTTGAAAGGACAGAAGAGCAAGGCGCCCTGCGTGATGCCGTTGCTCTATTGAAGGATAAACTAGACCAGAATGAGGCACTACTCGCTGATGCCGTCAGTAGGCAGAATCCTGATGTAACTGAGCTTGAGCATGAGTTGGTTATTGCAGTCGGCAAGCGTGAGATTGCAGAAGAGGCGCTAGCTACGTTGCAGTTAGAACGAGGAGAAGATCTCATTAAACTTGGCAATAAAGATGTTGTGATTGAAGGTAAGGAAATTGAAATTCAGCGCCTGCAACAACTGCTAAAAGATAATAACGTTGATTTTGCAGTTGATCTGCCCGCTGTTGAGGTTAGTGAAGATGAGTTTGAGTCCTCGACAATACCTACCCGGGTGATTAGAGCAATTGCAAGATCTATCGGGCTACAATCCTTACTGCCAAACCAGAAATAAAATAACCGCCATCTCAAGCGGTTATTTTATTTGCTCGTCGTTATTAACTGATAACGTTTTCAACTTTAATGTTAGGACCTTGTGAAGTGCTAATGTTTGTTGACTTAACGTATGCAGACTTGAGGCTGGTCGGCTTTTGGCTCTGAAGGCTGTCGAAGAATGCTTTTGCGTTCTCACCGAGGCCTTTCGCACCGAAGCTCACTTTACCAATTGAAAGGTGTACGATTGCTTGCTTATCGACGCGGTATTCAACCTTACCGGCTTTTGCATCTTTGGTCGCTTTTGCAACGTCAGCTGCAACAGTACCACTCTTAGGGTTTGGCATAAGGCCACGTGGACCAAGTAGGCGTGCGTACTTACCAAGGCGAGGCATGAAAGCTGGTGTTGCAATCAAGACGTCGAAATCAACAGTTTCTTTATCAAGCTGTGCGAGGAATGTCTCGTCACCAACAATGTCAGCTCCGGCTTTTTTCGCATTAGCGTGATCAGCTTCAGGTGCAAATACGGCAACACGGATTGTTTTACCGGTACCGTTTGGTAGTGAAACAGTTGCACGAACGTTTTGGTCAGCCTGACGTGGATCAACACCGAGCTTTACGTGTACTTCAACACTTGCGTCGAATTTACTTGGATTTGTGTTAGCAGCAAGCTCAAGCGCATCTGCAAGTGTGTACACTTTATCTTTTTCAACAAGTGCAGCAGCCTTTTGGTATGCTTTACCACGTCGTTCGATACGGGGACGAGTAACAGGACGAGCGCCTTTTTTAGCATGCGCCTCAGCTTCGTCTGACTGTGGTGTGGTATCACCTGCTTCTTTACGCGCTTCTTTTTCTTCCTTAGCTTCAGCTTCAGCAAGTGCTTTATCACTTCGCTTACCGGCTTTTGCAGTTTTCACAACTTCGGTAGGCGTCGCTTCAGCTGCAGTAATTGCATCCGCTGCATCAGATTTTGCGTTTGCAATAGCAATCTCGATCTGTGAGATTGTGTTCTTGTCGGTAACATCTAACTTTAATTTTTTTGCTTCAATAAGCAATTCGGCTTTCTTGGCCATAGGTATAAACCCTTTCTGTGGTACATGCGGCTTTTTAAGGCCTCCCAACATTGATTGTTATAGTCTTATACTAGCATTTAAGGTGTTATTATGCAATATTGTGGTTGCATAACGCTACCATAACCATTATGATGAAACAGATATGGAAGAAATAAAACAAACACTTATTAAGAACGGCTTCACGGGGGATATCGAAGACTCAGCAGAGGCGAAAGAAAAGTATTCTCATGATGCTTCAATGTTTGAGATTATTCCAAAGCTGATTATTGCACCTAAAACTGCTAAAGACGTACAAACTGCCGTTGCGCTTGTTGCGAAGCAAAAAAAGAATGACGCCTCACTGTCTCTTACTGCTCGTAGCGCGGGTACAGATATGAGTGGAGCGGCTATTAACGATTCGATTATCGTTGATTTCAATCGCTACCTCACAAAACTCATCTCAGTTGATAATAAGCAAGCAGTTGCGCAACCTGGCATGTTCTTCCGCGACTTTGACGAGGAGACGATGAAACATAATGCACTACTTCCAACGTTTCCAGCCAGTCGTGACCTCTGCACTGTTGGTGGCATGATAAACAATAACTCGGGTGGTGAAAAGTCGCTTGAGTTTGGTAAAACTGAGCTATATGTTCCATCGCTTCAGTTTGTATTTGCAGACGGTATTGAGCGAACGGTAAAGCCACTTACCCGTACACAGCTTGTGAAGAAAATGGCTCAAAAAGATTTTGAAGGTAAGGTCTATAAAGACCTCTTTGAGCTGATTGAGGCTCATTACGACGAAATTAAAGCCGCTAAGCCACATGTGAGTAAAAACTCGACTGGTTATAAGCTGTGGGATATCTGGGACCGAGAAACAGGTATCTTTGACCTTACTCAGGCAATTATCGGTGCGCAAGGAACCCTAGGCTTTGTGACCGAAGGTACATTCAAACTCATACCACGCACAAAACACTCCGGACTACTCGTTTTGTTCCTTCATGATATTGACGACCTTGGTGATCTCATTCCAAAGGTGATGGTACACAAGCCTGCCACGTTCGAAGGTTTTGACGATGCGACGCTTTGGCTTGCAATTAAGTTTATGCCGAGTTTCCTTAAGATGTTGGGCCCTGTTCGCTTTATTCATTTACTTCTGACGCTTATCCCCGACGGTTTCCAGCTCCTTCGTGGTTTCCCGAAGCTTGTCTTGATGGTTGAATTTACGGGTGAAACAGAACATGAAGTGCGAACCAAGATTAAAGCGCTCCACCGTGATCTTGCACATCTCAAGGCTCGCTATGAAATTAACGGCTTTGAAGAAGATCCAACTGAAGGTGCCAGTGAGAAGTTCTGGATTATGCGCCGCTATAGCTTCCAACTGCTTCGTAGTAAAGTGAAAGATAAGCACACGGCGCCGTTCATTGATGATTTGATTGTCAACCCAGAGTACTTGTCAGAATTCTTTCCAAAGATTCGCAAAATTATTAAAAAATATAAACTACTCGCAACAATTGCTGGTCACATGGGTGATGGTAACTTTCATATTATTCCACTCATGAAGCTTGAGGATCCGAACGATCGCAAGAAGTTGCTTCCTGCTATGCGTGAAGTCAACGAGCTCGTGCTCCACTACAAAGGTAGCCTCAGCGGTGAGCATAATGACGGACTGGTGCGCGGGCCATGGCTTGAGGAAATGTATGGCAAGCATATGGTGCAGTTATTCCGTGATACAAAAGATATTTTTGATCCAGATGGTATCTTTAATCCCCACAAAAAAGCTAATGCAGATTGGGATTATAGCTACTCTCACATTCGTGAACACTTTTAGACAATAGGTACACGTACTTACTGTGGACCCAGATGCGTACTCGCTGTCGCCGCCTTGAAGCAACTAATCGAGTATGGGAAGTCCTGTGTCATAACGTAGTGATAGGTGTTTACTAAGCTACCATCGAGCATAATACTACTTGTTGTTCCGTGACATTCGTCGAGGTCTTTTGTTGTCATGATATTGCCTTTATTGACAGTCGGGCCAGTAATTGGGTAGCCATCGATTGCGTATCCTATAACAGTTGTACTTGAGACGTCTGTGATACAACTGCTGAGCGTGTGGTAATGGTATTCGCCTGATATTTGCGGATGACCGCCACAGCTATCTTGAATCTCCCAGGCTCCTGCATCACGTCCTTCAGCATCAAAACCATTAAATAATGCGACGCCCGTCGTCATAATACCAATCGTGCCACCACCCATACAGCCAGGCGCTGAGAGTGCCGTTGGTGATGCTGGCAATGTGAATGATAACGTCTGTGTCTTGATGCTGTTTGGGTTGCCGTCGTAGGCGTGAGCTGGGTCACTCGTACTGATTGGAAAGGTGCCAGTCGCGTGTGACAGTGGCAAATCATTAGTCGTAATAATACGCTGACCGTTCACTATTTTCATCGTATAGTTACCTGTCCAGCTAACCTTGCCGCTAACACTGATCTTTTTATTCAAATCGTACTCTGTATTATTGTTCGTAAACCACGGACCTCGAGTACTTGCTCCACCACCAGGGCCATTCGCGCCAGGTGCTTGGCATAGATAGATATTCCCTTTTTGTGGTGCGGTTGTCGAGTATTTATTGTCACCAACAGGTAGTATACCGTTTGCGTAGGTATCACCATATGTTGTCGACGGTGTTGTGGTGACGGTTGTTGTTTCGGTTTTAGCTTGGTTTGAAGCCTTAGATGTTGATAGAGTTGCAGTCGTCGCGACACTTACTTTATGAATAACCTGAGTAAGTATGAACAGGGTAACACCGGCACTCACAAAAGATATCATTGCGCCGCCAGCTATCAAGAAAATCTTACTTCTCATGCTTTCAATGTAGCATAAAAAAAGAGCCACCGATATGGTGACTCTTTTCCGTCAATCGTATACTTACGCAACGACTTCAACGCCCATTGAGCGAGCTGTGCCGGCGATCACTTTGACGCGACCGTCCATGTCAATTGCATTCAATTGATCTTTTTTAAGTTCAGCAATTTCCTCAAGCTGCGCGCGAGTAATTTTACCGACTTTTTCAGAGTGTGGCTTGCCACTTCCCTTTTTGATGCCTGTTTTTTCACGAATAAGGTCATCAACTGGCTGACCAAGTGACTTCCAAGCGAATGTACGGTCTTCAAATACCTGCAAATGAACAATAACGTCCTTACCCATAAGGTCTTTTGTCGCATCGTTAAATGGATTGATGAAATCCATCATGTTAAGACCCCATTGACCGAGAGTTGATCCTACTGGAGGACCTGCAGTCGCACGGCCTGCTGGGATACGTAGTTTAAGATTTCCGATAATTTTCTTTGCCATTGTAGCTTTTCCTTGTACTAAATAATTTTGAAGCAATATTTAGTGCGTAACTGAGGTATTATACCTTACGAACCTGCAAAGCGTCAAGCTCAACTGGCGTGTCGCGGCCAAACATACTGACCATGACTTTGATCTTACCCTTTTGAGTATCGATTTCTGAGATTGCGCCGTCAAAGCCCTTGAACGGACCATCGGTAATGCTCACAACTTCACCAGTTTCAAAGTCGATGTGATGTTTAGGATCTTCAACGCCCATACGCTTCTTGATCTTGCTAATTTCGCTATCAGACACAGGGGTTGGTTCAGTACCAGTACCAACAAAGCCAGTCACACCAGGAGTATTACGTACGATGTACCATGTTTCATCCGTCAGTTTCATTTCAACCAGCGCGTAGCCTTGGAAGATTTTTGCTTCAATCACTTTTCGCTTACCGTTTTTGATCTGAATCTGCTTTTCTTTTGGAACCATGACGTCAAAAATTTTGTCAGCCATATCAACTGCATTAATGCGTTGGCGGATGCTATCAGCTACTTTTTCTTCATAGCCACTGTAGGTGTGAATGGCGTACCATTGGCGGGGGGGGGCATATCGATTTTTTTACATAATAATTTTTTTTTTTTTTTAACCTAAAATTAATTTGAACAGATACTTAAATAAGATATCGAGGAGTACGACGAGCAGGACAAAAAACGCAGTGAAAATAAGTACGGCAGCGGTGAGGCTCCAGGTTGCACGGCGATTTGGCCAACGCACTTGTCGCAGTTCAAACCATGCACCTTTAAAGTAGCCGCCGATTGAACGAAGAAACTTTAGGGGGCTTTTTATTTGAACGGGTGTTTCATTCTTGACGACGGGTGTCTTTTTGACAGACTTTTTTGTCGATGCTACGACGGGTGCAAGATCAGATGCTTTGATCCGTGTAATTGATGTTTCTGACGATTTTACTGGCGTCTTTGTTGTCTTCTTGCTCTTGTTTGCCATGATTACTCCAATATAAAAAGCCTGCTGTTGCAGACTGTCAAGTAACACTATAGCGTGTCAGGGGTCGCGAGTCAAGCATGGTATAGTGGTATATATGCTTGCGCTTATCTGGTATGGCCTCTGTACAGTGATGATTATTCCAGCGATCTTTATCGCTGTCAGATTACGATACGCGTTCACTCATTTTACGATCAAGAATTTTGTGAGTGAACCAAGTATGCTGCGTGATATGCCGAGTGTCAGTGTTTGTATTCCGGCTCGTAACGAGATGCACGCAATGACAGAGTGTTTAGAGCGCGTGATTGCAAGTACCTACCCAAAACTTGAAATTATTGTGCTTGACGATGGATCGGCGGACAACACGTCGGTGCTCATTAAGTCATTTGCTCACGCTGGTGTTCGGTTTGTTGAAGGCTCAAAACTCCCTGATGGATGGCTTGGTAAGAACCATGCACTCCAAGGACTACTTGATGAGGCGAGTGGCCACTACATTCTGTTTATGGATGTCGATACACGCATTAAGCCTGATACAATTGAGCAGCTTGTTTCATATGCCAAGCAAGAGAACGCGACCATGCTGTCGGTGTTGCCTCGACGCGAGGACGGCTGGCGAGCGAGTATTGTTTTTGCGACGCTTCGCTACTACTGGGAGCTTATTTTGCATAAAGCGTCGAAACCCGCTGTAGCCAGCAGTGCCTGGATGATTGGCCGTCACGCACTTCGTGATGAACTGGGTGGCTTTGAACCCATAAAGACTGCAATACAACCTGAAGCGGTGCTTGCACGTGAGCTCACGGTAAACGATGCCTATAGATTCCTCATGAGCAGTAGTATGCTGGGTCTCGCATACGAAAAGAAGTGGCAATCGCAAGTTGAAACCAGTGTCCGTCTGTTATATCCGGTACTAGGAGGCTCGATTCTGTCGAGTATTGTTGCTACACTCGTCATGACTATTTTGGCATTGCCATTTTTTGTTCTTCTGTCTGGCTTCATTGTAGGCTGGTCGATGGTACAGCTCTGTGCGCTGCTTGAACTGTGTGTCTTTGCGAGCCTCTATGCAAGCTATTTGCGCCGTGTATGGCTGAGGATGTGGTGGCTTGGTGCGCTCCTATGGCCTGTTATTCTTATCCAAGAGATAGTCGTTCTCGCTATGAGTACGTGGCGTCACCTTCGTGGCAACGTTACCTGGAAGGGTCGTCCCGTTACGACCAAGCAAACTACTTCTTAATAATAGGAAGTGTGAAGCTAAAAGCAGATCCATGGTTGAGTCGGCTGACAAGCTCGATCCGAGTGCCAACTTTGTGTGAAAGCTTCGCTGCAACATAGAGCCCTAGGCCCGTGCCGCTCGTTTCACGAGTTCGATAATCCTCGCTTCTATAAAACTTCTGGAAGACCTTCGCTTGATCCGATTTACTAATACCAATACCAGTGTCTTTGATAGTGAATTTAATGATGCCAAGTTTCTGTTTGACGCTGACAGTGATGGTGCCTTTTTTCGTGTATTTAATGGCATTTGTAATAAAGTTTTGCAGCATTTCCTCTAGGTATAAACGGCTTGTCGAAACGCTTCCAAGTGTTGCCCCAAGATCAAGGTTAAGGTGAAGTCCTTTTGCTACCGCGTCTTTACCGTACTCGTCATGAAGTTTATGAATCATTTCGCGCACATCGATTGTTTCTGGCTTATCAGCGACGCCGCGTTCGGCGCG
>DIZB01000021.1:2814-5607 GCA_002427805.1 Candidatus Saccharibacteria bacterium UBA6039 | reverse complement strand
TATAAGAGACAGATCATAACCTGTACATTTGAGATAGTCCCCTCCATAATCGTAATCGGCGTCCGTAGCTCGTGACTAATAACGCTAATAAACTCGTCACGTTCTTCCTCGAGACTTTTGGCTTTCGTAACGTCGCGCATAATAACGATATAGCCGTCGTGGGTCTCGCCCTTTTTAATGCGGCTATAATTGCTCCTGATAGGCGCGTAGATAACCTCCAAGCGTATCTCTTCGCCGTCATCGTAGGTAAAAATAAGGTCATCACGTGTGATGGTTCCCTTTGTATCTGCAAACGCATCAATTAGGCTCACTTTTTCACCCGCTTTGTCATGCAAATGCAGGATTTCGTCAAGATTCTTGCCATTAAGACTGTCATTGGTATCGAGTAAATTCAAGCTTGACGCATTATATACCTGAATCACGCCATTTTTATCCGTACTAAGGATTGCATCCGTAATATTATTTACAATTGTAAGAATCCGATCGCGTTGAAGATTCTCTTGATCTTTGCTTTTCGACAGTTTGAGTCTATCGACGTCTTGTGAACGGGAGATACTCATAATAACGAGCCCACTGAGGACAATTGCGACAAGCGTGACGGCATCATAGGCAATCATACTGATATCTTTATGAATCCAGAAGAAACAATCAAAAGCAACAATCAGTACAAACCAAAGGACGCTATAATTGAGGCCGTTTTTTGAAAAATAGGTATTGGATGCGAGCAGCAATACGATCCAAAAGGCCACGAACGGTGTTGAGATGCCAGTGACAAATAGGAGGTATGAAGCTGCAAGTAAATGGTATGAGATAAGGCGCATTGCCGAATCCATACGACTTTTACTTGGAACGAGAAATTGTAAGATACTAAGGTATATCCACCAAAACGAAATTGCGAAGTAACTCAGAAAGCCAAAGTTTTGTGGAGAGTCAATCAGCCCAAGTTGAATACCAGCACCATACAAAACGAGAAGAATCGGTAAAAATAAGCCCGCATATCGAATAATTTTTGCCGTCTTTGGCGTATAACTGGCTCCACCCTTATACATCTTATGCTTATTATACATCGTGGCTGCGGTTTTAAATAGAAGGATTTTCTTGTCGAAGTTGACGTCGATTGAAGCTATAATTCGGGTCACCGCGCGAGACTAATTCCCAAAATGCGCTGCTGTGATTCATGTGTACTGTATGAGACAACTCATGGACGATAACGTAGTCGATAAGTTCAAACGGTAACTTCATGAGTGCAATATTGAGGCTAATCGTACCGCTTGCGCTACAACTGCCCCATCGCCCGCTGGCATGTGAAAATCGGACTTTTTCGTAACGAAATCCATATTTACTCGCTAAAAAGGATAGCCGTTTTGGGAGATAACTTTTGGCCTCTATACGTAAGGCTGTAATGATGCAGTCTCGCGTTAGTCTTGCGACTTCTGGGTCACTGAGTGAGTGGCCCTCGGGAAGTGTGACGATAATTTGCTGTTTATGGCGTTCAGCCTTAGGGACACCTGTTCCAATGTGTCGCACAACCAAGCTATGACTTTTTCCGATATGCATACCATCGGTGTACTCTTGTGACGGCTGAGCATCGCTTAGCATGGTGCGTAGCTCATCTCGTGACGACTTAACGAGACGTTTGACGAGGAAGATAGGAGCATACAGTGGGAGCGATGCACGCAGTGTGCCATCGGGTGCAACCCGGACTTTCACTTGTGTCGCTCTTGCGCTTCGGCGAATGGTGATCTTGCCAAATTCTTCATCATTGATGACTGGCATCTCAAATCCTTTCTAGCGCATTATGATGCGATGAGACTGGTCGATGACGGGCCGTTCACGAATCGGTATCTCTTGAGAAGTTTTTGCGAGCACAAGTCGACTCAGTACTATCTTTAGTTGGCTCGCATAGGTATGCTTGCCGCTAATCACAATAGGTTTTTCTGTTCCACTCGGAATCGTAAAATGTTTCACGAACGAATCATACTGTTCGTCTGTGAGCGCAAAGCTACGGTCTTTCGATGTTTTGGTCGCTCGGCTCCTGGCTGCAGCAGATTCAGTCTGGACCCATACGAAGAGCACTTGATAGCTCGCTAGCTTCGCTTTTCGAGTGATTTCCATTCGATCGGTGCGAGAGTCACTTGGAATATCAACAACAATAGTCTGGTTTGTTTTTAAAAGTTCATCAAGAAGATGATGACTAATGCGTTTTACTGCAGCTTGCTCGCTGACGCTAAAAGAAGGTGTTTGTACGAGCATATGCCTGATAGCGATAGAACTTACAAGAGGCGCGCTGAATGTCTCAGCAAAATGTTCTGCAAAAAAACTTTTACCCGATCCCGGTATACCTACCATCACAATCACGTGTGGAAGGCTCAGACGTAGTGGTTTCATATATGACAGTATAGCAAATCTATGACAGAATACATATATGACAACCCCTCAAAAACCACTAGAAGGCACGACGTTATTCGCCTTCGACCCGATAAAAGACGTCATCGAATTAAATGTAATCGACCTGATCGTTGGAACCGGCGCCGAGGTACCCGAAGGAGCAACTATCACAGCCCACTACACTGGTGCACTTGCCGTTGATGGTACGATCTTTCAGAGTTCACACGACTTTGGTCAACCTGTCACATTTGGTCTCCATCAAGTCATTGCTGGCTGGACACAAGGAGTGCCTGGTATGAAAATTGGTGGCACACGCCGCCTGCTTATTCCAGCCGAGCTTGCCTACGGATCCCGTCGCGCATCAGCAAGTATCCCGCCAAATTCAGACTTGGTGTTTGATATTGA
>DIZB01000021.1:0-2558 GCA_002427805.1 Candidatus Saccharibacteria bacterium UBA6039 | reverse complement strand
CGCCCTAGTTCGCGCTGTAGCTGTTTTGGTTTCTTTTGTGAGAGTTTTACAAAGTACTTATTCATGGTATCTCCTTGATGCCCTAATGGTATCTTCATCCTATCGCGCTTATGATAGGCTGTCAAATATGTCACAAATGAATGATATACTTTTGATATGACTATCGACGAAGATCATTACTTAAAACCTCATCCGCAAAGATCAAACAAGAAGTTAAACTGGCTGCGCGCAGCGGTACTAGGCGCTAATGACGGTATTGTGTCCGTTGCTGGCATTGTTGCTGGTGTTGCAGGTGCGACCAGCCAGTCGGGTGTCATATTGGCAGCAGGTGTTGCTGGAACCGTGGCTGGAGCGCTGTCTATGGCTGTGGGCGAATATGTTTCAGTGAGTAGTCAAAAAGATACTGAGAAAGCACTCTTAGCTGAGGAAAAACAAGCTATCGCCAACAACCCCGACAAAGAGCTCAAAGAACTCGCTGATCTTTACGAACAAAAAGGACTCACAAGAGATACAGCTGAGCGCGTCGCTAATGAGTTAACGAAAAAAGATGCCTACGCTGCCCATATAGATGTCGAGCTTGGAATCGATCCTGACGATCTGACAAATCCTTGGAACGCGGCACTCGCATCAACCCTCTCATTTACCGCTGGTGCAATGATTCCGCTTCTTTCAAGTATCCTATCTCCCGTAGCGTACCGTATACCGTTTACATTTGGTGCCGTTATCCTTGCTCTTATTCTTACGGGCACACTCAGTGCGCACGTGAGTGGTGCAGGTAAAGTCCGCGCGACCGCACGTGTTCTTATCGGTGGTATCTTGGCGATGGTTATCACATATGGAATTGGTCGGCTGGTCGGCTTAAACGCTATATAGAACTAGCCTTCTCTGGCCGTTTTGAGCGCTTGCGCCATCCAAATAAGTTCATCGTAAGCACTAGCAATGCTTTTATCGATGCGTTCTTTTTGATCTTCAACAGGTCGGTTATCGTCACTAAAAGTATCTTGAACACGTGGAAAGTACGGGCTAGTAAAGGTAACTGCAAGCCCCATTTCACGAACAGTGAGTACCAATGCCTCGACTGCCCGTACGCCGCCCCAGTTACCATTACTGGCTCCTGCGATTGCGACCGGTTTATGAATATAGTTCTTGAGTTCACTATCGAGCATGCGTTTGAGCGTTCCGGGGAAACTGTGATTATATTCTGGCGTCACGATAAAGAATGCATCGGCTCTTGCCGTAATCTCTGTATAGCGAGCATCTTTCCCCTCGGGATCGTTACCGTCACCTGGGAAGTAAAAATCTTTCGGATCAACAAAAATGACCTCTACGTCATCAAGATGTGATCCGAACTCCGCGACGTAACGCGCTGCCTTAATCGATTGACGCTGCTCACGTGTGGTGCCGGCCAAGACTGCAATAATAAGATTCTCTGACATATATCCCCCTTTTTATTAGTATAGCACCGAGGCCATATTGCTTATGCACGTGATAAAAGTTACACTACCATGTATAAGGCTTATAAGGAGCATATATGAACAAAAAAGTGATCATCTTTAGTGTAATTGGCATCGTTATTATTGCCCTTGGTGTTGTAGGTGCGCTTTACCTGTTTAAACAACCCGCTAAAACATCGACAGTTGCATCGACACCGACAGTGACAAAAACAACCGTTGATACATCAAAGGACTACGGCGCGTGCACTCTGCTTACGAAGTCGACCATACAATCTACCATTGGTGCGGCTGCCGCTCATCTCCAGGGCCCAGATAACCTTGGCCGTGTCTTCGTTAACAATGGCGATGAGTCACAAATCTGCATTTACGGATTTGTAACTGGTGGTACTCTCGAAAACAGCTTTAATATCGCAAATGGCTTTAGTGATGAAATCTACATCCACAAAGATCAGGCATCTGTTGATGCAGCAAAACAAGCTGCTATCAGTGGTATCCTACCCGTCTCTGGGCTGGGCGATAGCGCAACCTACTACACTCATACTGATACGACGATCAAAAAGATCACATATGTCCTTATGGTCTACTCGAAACTAAAGCATTACACCTACACTATTAGCGTCCCCTTAGCCGACAAGACATTTACAAGTGCCAGCGCCGAAGTCGCCCTGAAAACCATTGCAGCTACTGTTACCTACTAAAAAGACGTTTTCGCCTACGTGCTTCCCATTTTTCGAATAGCAGCGCACCAAATGGGAACGTGCTAACGGCTCCCGAAATCAAAAATCTCCAAACCCCCCATTTAAGGCTGCGGTGAGCGAAAATAATAATAAAGATGTAGAAGATATAAAAAATTCCGTGGATGCTGCCGCTAAGGGCGAGGACTGTTTCATGCTGTGGAAGCTGCTTGATGGTAAAGATAATCCCCGTCACAAGGAGTATCCATCCAATTGTCTCAAGGATTGCTGCAATCCTAAACAGTAACCACGCCTCTTTGTCGCTAAATATATTGTCAAGTGCGTTATATGACGTGGCTACCCTTTTTTTGAATGTTTGAAGCATTAATCATAGTATAGCAACACCTACCTAGACTCTAATCCAAATCGC
>DIZB01000006.1:1695-4007 GCA_002427805.1 Candidatus Saccharibacteria bacterium UBA6039 | reverse complement strand
CCCTGTAAAAGTGCGAGGATTTGGAGTAAATTACTAACGCCCGGTTGATTTTGAGGATCAAAATTAATGTTTGCGAGATCGTCTGTTGTCGCACCCATGACTTTCTTCGCAGCCGCAGCTGGATCGTCACCCAGGAAGATAACGCCACGATCAGAATCATCGCTTTTGCTCATTTTTTTTGTTGGGTCAACGAGGTCTTTAATACGGAGGCCTTGTTCTTTACCGAAGAATGCATGTTGCGCTTTGACAGGCTCTGGAACGGTAAAGGTGTCATCTAGCTGGCTATTGAAGCGCTCTGAGATATCACGTGCAAATTCAAGGTGTTGCGTTTGGTCCTCACCGACCGGAATGTACTGTGCGTTATAAAGTAAAATATCTGCAGCCATAAGGACGGGATAATTAAATAAGCCGACGCTGACACGGTCATCGCCAATTTTTGCTGACTTAGACTTAAATTCTGTCATACGACTCATTTCACCAAAGCCAGTGAAACAATCAAGGATCCAGGTAAGCTCGCTATGTGCGGGCAAATAGCTCTGACGATATAGGTAAATATCTGGGTTATCGAGTGGTAGTCCTGCAGCGACGAAAAGCCTCGCGTTGTGTAAAATTTGGTCGTATAGCTTGCTATGATCGATCGGTGTTGTAAAGCTATGAAGATCGGGAATAAATAGATTTACTTGAAATTCATCCGATCGAGTTTTTGCCATATCGATGATTGGTAAAATGGCACCAAAATAATTACCGATTGTAAGGTCGTTGTTGGCCCTGATGCCAGTGAGAATGACTGGTTTACTCATTGTCTTTATTATAGCCTACTTTGGTCAGTATAGATTGCATATCGGCAATAAGATGCTTTAGTTGCGGGTTCCTGAGGATTGATGTCATCGTTTCAGGCGTCCATATGATCTCACGAGACTTCAATGTATCGGCTAAGAGCTGTCCTGAAGCCGTCAGAAGGCCTTCATCTTGCTTTTCGTATAAGTATGGCAAAAGTGTTTGACAGAGCAGAGCAAGTGGTGCCTGCGAGTGTGCCATCAGGTAATCGTGCTCATCAACAGTCATAAAGTGTGGCTCATAGCCAATCTTTTTCATATGTTCGTGTATTTTAACGGCATGAGAGGCATCAGATGCCACGACAACTGTACCCTTTTTATTCATAAGCATGTGAACGATAGCCCCTGCGTCCTCAAGAAAGTCACTACTAAACAATTTGCTGTAGCTCATCACGCTATCGTGAAGGACGACAATTTGATCACCTGTAATAGCTGGAATTTTTATTTTATCGAGAGGTGCACATATGTGAATTATATTTGAAAATTTAAATATGTCCTCAATACTTGTACTAGATTTTAACTTAGGATCATTAATGAAGACGAACTCAAAATGCTCACGTAGTCTCTGAGTGAGCTGTACTCCTAGGTCTCCTGCAGCACCAATAACGCCAATTTTATCATCCATTACTTTTAATGTACCATCTGTTGTTTTATCAGTAAACAAAAACCCTCCGAGATGGAGGGCTTTTGATGTTCTCGGCGCATTAACGCTTTGAGAATTGTTCGCGCTTACGTGCAGAACGAAGACCGTATTTCTTACGTTCTTTCTCACGTGAGTCACGTTTTAGGAACTCTGCCTTCTTCAGCGTTGTGCGAAGATCAGCGTGTCCTGTTGTGAGTGCCTTAGCAATCGCAAGTTTGATTGCATCAACTTGGCCAGCGATTCCGCCACCCTTTACGAGGATAGTGATGTCGAAATCTTTTTGCTTATTAACAAGCGCGAGAGGATCAATGATCTCTGCAGCGTGAGTCTTGTTGTCGCTAAAGTATTCAACAGCTGGTTTGTCGTTAATGGTCACTTTACCCTTACCAGCATACAGACGAGCTGTTGCTGTGGCGCTCTTGCGGCGGCCTAGGCCATAGAAATATGTTGCGTCAGCCATATTATTTGACCTCTACTTTCTCTGGAGTTTGTGCAGTGTGAGTATGCTCTGCACCTGGGAAGACGCGGAGACGCTTCAATCGCTCTGCAGCGAGTTTATTGCGAGGAACCATACCTTTAACTGCTTCAATAATAATGCGCTCTGGGTACTTTGTACGAAGTTCCGAAAGACTCTCGTCGCGGATACCACCAGGGAAACCTGAGTGATGGTAGTACTTTTTGTCGTCTTCCTTGGCACCTGTCACGACCACGTTAGCGGCGTTGATAACAACGACGTAATCGCCTGCGTCGATGTGAGGTGTGTAGGTAGGCTTGTATTTACCGATAAGGTACTTAGCGATGACTGTTGAAACGCGTCCAAGAGGAGCGCTTGA
>DIZB01000006.1:364-1351 GCA_002427805.1 Candidatus Saccharibacteria bacterium UBA6039 | reverse complement strand
CTACTATTATTAACAACCATTATTTTGTCTCCTTAGCAGGTTTAGCTGCTTTTGGTGCAGGTTTCTTAGCGACAGCTGGCTTCTTTTCAGGAGCTGGAGCGGCTACAGGAGCGCTCGTAAGCTCGTCAACGAAACCAATCGTGGCAAGTTGTGCACCGTCACCGATACGAAGGCGAGTACGTTCAACACGAACGTGACCGCTCGTGCGTCCAGTGAGCTGTGGTGCAATCTCATCAACAAGCTTGAAGGCTGCAGTTTGAGTCGAAAGACCAGCAATCACCATGCGGCGGTTGTGAAGGTCACCCTTCTTCGCTTTTGTGATCAGCTTCTCAATGTATCGAACAAGCTCCTTCGCCTTAGGCAAAGTTGTTTCAATCTTGCCATGCTCGACGAGGCTCGTAGCGAGACCTTTTAGTAATGCGCGTCGTTGGTCGCGTTCGCGGCCAAACTTGCGTCCTTTATAACTGTGTCGGTGCATGTCTAAAGTTCCAGTTCTGCTAGTTTATCTTTAACTTCGTCCAAAGCCTTTGATCCGAATCCTTTTAGCTCACGGAGGTCTTGTTCGCTAAGCGTAACAAGGTCGTGGACAGTGCGGATATCGTTGTTGATCAATGCGTTGGCGGTACGAGCAGTCAGATTTAGCTCTTCGATTGAAGTGTTTAGCTCACTTGTTTCGTCGTCGAGGTCTTGTCCAAGAGCAGGAGCAGCTTCAACTGATGTTGAACCAGCAAGTGCTGTGTATTGGTTAACAAGGATTGCTGCGGCTTCTTCGAAGGCTGCGCGTGGTGTGATTGAACCATCAGTCTCAACCGTAAGAGCTAGTTTATCAAGGTTTGTCTCTTGACCAACACGAGTGCTGTCAACTTTGAAACGTACACGAAGTACTGGGCTAAAGATAGCGTCAAGTGCAATCATGTCACTGTGAACACGGCTAACACTTGATTCTTCGATAGTGCGGTAACCGCGACCAGCTTCAGCAACAAGGTC
>DIZB01000006.1:0-140 GCA_002427805.1 Candidatus Saccharibacteria bacterium UBA6039 | reverse complement strand
CGACCAGCTTCAGCAACAAGGTCGATAACAACTGACTTCTTTGGATCGTCGATAGTAGCGATAACTTGTTCTGGGTTAACAATCTCAACATCGGCAGATGTTTTGATGTCGCCAGCAGTAATAGGGCCTGCGCCTTTTTT
>DIZB01000003.1 GCA_002427805.1 Candidatus Saccharibacteria bacterium UBA6039 | reverse complement strand
GGAGAACAATTATGCCAGGAATTTTAGGAACAGGTATCCAAGACGGATTACTACTTAAACCCGTCCACTATCCATGGGCGATGGATCTTTACAATCAGGCTGTTGCTAACACATGGTTCCCAAATGAGATTCAATTGGGCCAAGACCTAAGTGACTGGAAGAAAATGAGTGAAGAGGAGCGTCACGCCGTAACGTTCCTCATGAGCTACTTCAACCCAAATGAACTTCTTGTAAATAAGGCGCTTGCCTTCGGTGTGTACCCATATGTAAACGCCGCGGAGTGCCACTTGTATCTTGCAAAGCAGATGTGGGAAGAAGCGAACCACTGTATGAGCTTCGAATACGTGCTTGAGACATTTCCGATTGACCGTGACCTCGCTTACGCTGCACACGTTGATACGCCAAGCATGGCGAGAAAAGAAGAGTTTGAGACGAAATTCATTAAGCGCATGACTGAACAAACGCTTGATATCTCAACAACCGAAGGCAAAAAAGATTTTGTCCGTAATCTGATTGCATACAACGTTATCTTAGAGGGTATTTGGTTTTACAGTGGCTTCATGGTGGCACTTTCATTCCGTCAGCGTAATCTGCTTCGCAACTTCGGAAGCCTGATTGACTGGGTTGTACGTGATGAATCACTGCACCTTAAGTTCGGCATTAACTTGATCCTCACTGTGCTTGAAGAGAACGAAGATTTGCAAACTGAAGAGTTTGCTGCCGAAATTAAGCAAATGATCTTGGACGGTGTTGAGATGGAAGAAGCGTACAACCGTGATCTTCTCCCTAACGGTATCCTTGGGCTAAACAGCGACTATATCAACCAATACGTGAAATATTTGGCTGACCGTCGCCTGGAAGAACTTGGTTTTGAGGCGCACTACAAGGTGTCTAACCCAGCAAAATGGATGGCAGCGGCTAACGACACACTGCAGCTCGTCAATTTCTTTGAGAGCACAAACACTAGCTACGAAGTGAATGCTGGTGGTGGCACAAAGTCTGAATAATACCCGAGTAGGAGTGCGACGTGAAGACAGAAATTGAAGTAAAGTTTTTAAACGTCGATTTTGATGACATACGCGCTAAACTAATATCGCTTGGTGCAGTGTGCGAACAGCCGATGCGACTCATGAAGCGCGCGCTAAGTGAAAATAGCGATATGCGTAAAGGTGGTCGAGATGCTTTTGTTCGCCTACGCGATCAGGGTGATAAAGTGACACTGACTTTCAAAGAATTTAAAGCACAGTCACTAACAGGTGCACAGGAACACGAAGTTGAAGTGAGTGATTTTGACACGATGCTTGCAATCTTAAAAGAGATGGGACTTCCTCCAAAAACATTCCAGGAATCAAAACGAGAAACCTGGATGCTTAACGACGTAGAGGTTGTTCTTGATGAATGGCCATGGCTTAATACCTATATTGAAATCGAAGGTCCTAGCGAGGAACTTGTGAAAGAAACAGCGGGCAGCATGGGCTTTAAGTGGGAAGATGCAGTGTTTGGTAGCGTCGATGCGGCGTATAAACTCCAGTATCCACATATGATTGGCAGAGGTGTCATTGATATTCCTGAAGTTCGTTTCGGCGATCCAGTGCCAGATATTTTTAAACCATAGGACTATACTAGAGTAATGAGTACAAAACTTATCATTTTCGGCATTACGGGTGACCTGAGCACTCGTAAATTATTGCCTGCGCTTGCACAAATTATTAATACAGGTAAGTTTGATGACATGTCAGTAATTGGTGTCTCTCGCCGCGATATTGATATTCCAGAATTGTTGCAGAATTCACTTGGCGCTAACAACCTTGAGTCACGGGTGCAGGGCTTCACGATGGATATGAGTAGTAGCGAGGACTATGCGCGGCTGAAAGACTTCGTCGCACTGGGGGATAGTGACCAAGCCATTATTTACTTATCCGTGCCGCCAAGTGCGACGTCACAAATTATCGAGCTATTAGGACAAAGTGGTCTCAATAGTTCAAACGTGAAGCTTTTGCTTGAGAAGCCGTTCGGCGTTAACCTTACCTCGGCACACGACATGATCGATCACGTGGCCAAATACTTTGAAGAGTCACAAGTATATCGAATCGACCACTACTTAGCGAAGGAAATGTCACAAAACATTGTGGCCTTTCGAAGTGGCAACGCATTGTTTGACCACATATGGGATAACGGCCTCATCGAACGGATCGAAGTAGCAGCGATTGAGAAAATTGGTATTGAAGGCCGCGCTGAGTTTTATGAACAAACAGGGGCTCTACGCGACATTGTACAGGGACACCTGATGCAACTACTATCTCTGACGCTCATGGACACGCCAGATGCCATGGAGTGGGACGACGTGCCAGCGCTACGCTTTGATGCACTTCGTGATGTAAGCTCAGCAGACCCGAACCTCTCCCTACGAGGGCAATACGAGACGTATAAAGATGAAGTAGGCAACCAAAATAGCATTGTTGAGACCTTTGTATCACTTGAACTACGGTCGACGAATCCGAAGTGGCAAAACGTACCACTCATTCTCACAACGGGTAAGGCCTTAAATGAAAAGTCAACTGAGGTTCGTGTGTTTTTCCGTAAAAATCGAGACGCACAGACAAATTGTTTGATCTTTAAGATTCAACCGCACGAAGGAGTTGAGATTGAACTTGCCATCAAGAAGCCTGGCTATGACCGCGAATTTGAAACCAAAAAACTCTCATTTGAATATCCAGAGGATGTCTCGTTACCTGATGCATACGAGCAGGTGATTGTAGATGCCACGCTCAGCCGAAAAAGCCTATTTGCGTCGAGTGCTGAAGTCATTAGGGCCTGGGAAATTTTGCAACCTGTGCAGGATGCGTGGCTTGAAAGTGGCGACAACTTGCGCCGATACGAGTCGGGTTCGACACCTGAATCAATCGTCTCCTAGACACCATACCACTAGTGTTTTTAGGGGTCGATAATACTATATATAGTGTAGTGACAATACTACAACATGCTATATGTAGCGAAGTGGTAACGTACCATGCTACAATGAAATCCCATGGAGACTGGTACTATCATGGGTGAAAAACAGAAATACATATTTGTAACTGGGGGTGTACTCTCGGGGGTTGGAAAAGGCATTACGGCGGCGAGTATAGGCGCAGTCCTACAAGCTAAAGGCATGACCGTTTCCATTCAAAAATGCGACCCGTATCTCAATGTAGATGCGGGCCTTTTGAATCCTGCGGAACATGGTGAATGTTATGTCACGCGTGATGGTGCCGAGACTGACCTTGACCTTGGGCATTACGAGCGGTTCCTTGATATTGAACTGACACAGAAGAATGCCACGCTATCGGGGCAACTGCTGAGTAATCTGATTGCCGATGAGCGGGCTGGCAAGTTTGAAGGCAAAACTGTACAGCTTATCCCACACCTGACACGTGCAATTCAAGATGCAATCCAAGTTGCAAGTGAGGGCTCGGATGTTCATATCGTTGAAGTTGGCGGTACGGTGGGTGACTATGAAGGCCTTAGCTTCGTAGAAGCAATTCGTGAATTCGCACAGCGTGTCGGACGAGAGAATTGCCTATACGTGCACGTTGTCTACGTTCCTTTTATTGGAACCAGTAAAGAATTTAAGACAAAGCCCGCACAAAATGCCTTGAACGACCTCCGTGGTTTTGGTATTGTGCCAGATGCTGTCGTGGTGCGTACCGATGATCCTGCACCCGAAAATGTTGCTCGTAAGATTTCTCTTTTTGGTGGTGTGAGTGAAGATGCCGTGCTTCTCATGCCAAATGCCGATACCGTCTATGAGGTACCACTCACGATTGCAGCAAGCGGCCTTAATGGCTTATTGGAGCGTTTTACCCATAACGACACGCCAGCTGACCTTTCGAAGTGGCAGCGTCTTGTGGCGCAACAAGCAGCTCGCCCCGCACAAGACTTAAAAGTTGCACTCATCGCTAAATATATGGATAACGAAGATACCTATCTTTCTGTGACCGAAGCGCTGAAGAGTGCTGCTTGGGCAGAGGATGTATCACTGACGCTTCAATGGGTCGATGCCACGCAGGTTGATGACTATGACTTATCAAAATTTGACGCAATTGTTGTGCCTGGCGGTTTCGGTGGTCGTGGCATTGAAGGCAAAATTGCGGCGGCACGCTTTGCGCTTGATAATAACGTTCCCTACCTCGGGCTTTGTTTGGGGCTGCAACTCGCAGTCATTGCAGCTGCTCGTAAAGCAGGTCTAGACGATGCAAATAGTACTGAGTTCAATCCCGAAACTTCGCATAATGTTGTCTATATTATGGACGGCCAAGAAGGCAAAGAATCAACCGGTGGCACGCTCAGACTTGGTGACTACACGGCAAATCTTGTACCCGGCTCAAAGGTTGCCGAGGCGTATAGCAGCGAGACCACGACAGAGCGTCATCGCCACCGCTACGAAGTAAATCAAGCGTTTTTGGATGACGTTAAAAATGGGGGGCTTATCGTGAGTGGCTGGTCACCTGATGGTAAGTTGGTAGAATACGTCGAAGCACCGGACAGCACGTATTTTGTTGCCACTCAGGCGCACCCCGAATTTAAGTCGCGACCAGATCGCGCGCACCCACTTTTTAGAGGTTTGATTAAAGCCGCTAAACTTGACAAATAATAGCATAAGTGCTATGATGAGAGTATAAAGGTACTCTAAAACAAAAATATGAACGATACAGATGCACAAGATATTCATAGTGACGACCAGTCGGTACTGACATTTTTACTGCAGCACGTTCGTGGTCTAAAGCCAGTCTCAACGATCGATGACCTATCGACGGGCGAAGACATTAGCTTTAGCTAAACAGTGCATGTTTAAAAGATATCACTACGTGATATTATTTAAACATGAGCACCAGTAATGCCAAGCGCAAATACGCCTCTGCGCCAGCCTTTACAATTATTGAATTATTAATTGTGATTGTAGTGATTGGTATACTTGTGACAATAGTCATCATAAGTTATATAGGTATCCAAAATAAAGCGCGCATTGCTGTTATTACATCTGATCTTGATAGCACATCAAAGCAGCTAGCAATAAGTAACGTGACTAATGGTTCATTTCCATCGAGCCTCTCCACGCTTAATAATGGCAGTGGCCCTCAATCATCGGGTACTGCTTACCAGTATACATATTACCCTGCAACTAACTCGTACTGTGTAACGGGTATCATTGGCGGTAGCGCGTATATGATTACCGATTCAACCACACCCACGCCAGGTGTTTGCCCTGGCCAGACTGGTCCGGGCGGTACGACGGTTAATGGGGGAGTTGTTACAACACTTGCTGGATCAACTAACGGCAATCTTGATGGTACAGGAACAGCGGCAAGGTTTAGTTATCCCGACGGAATCGCGATAGATAACTCCGGTAATTTCTTTATCGCTGATCGAGGCAATAATGAAATTCGTAAAATGACCGTAGCTGGGGTTGTAACGACATTTGCAGGTTCAGGTGCACAGGGCGCATCGAACGGTACTGGAACTGCTGCGCAGTTTTACTACCCAGAAGGCATAGCGATTGATAGCTCGAACACTCTTTACGTGACTGATCGAGCCAATAACCTTATCCGTAAAATCACCAGCGCTGGGGCTGTAAGTACGTTTGCCGGCTCTGGGACGGCCGGTTCGGCCGACGGAACGGGAACGAGTGCTCAGTTTAACGCACCGTATGGTATTGCAGTTGATTCTTCAGGGACTGTGTATGTTGTTGATAGTGGTAATAATGAAGTTCGTAAAATCACCAGTGCTGGTGTCGTGACAACACTAGCGGGTCAGATAACTGCTGGTAACGTGGATGGCACTGGTACGAGCGCACAATTTAGCTCACCGTATGGTATTGTTATCGCATCTTCAGGTGACTTATATGTTGCCGATTCGAACAATAATACGATTAGAAAAGTGACAACAGGTGGTACTGTGACGACGTTCGCTGGTGATGGTACAACTGGCTATATTGATGCGACAGGAACTGCTGCAGAGCTACGTCATCCGTTTGGCATAGCTGTTGATGCATCGGGAAATTTCTACGTAACTGATCGAAGTAATTATCGCATTCGTATGATTACTTCATCCGGGGTCGTCACGACGCTTGCTGGCTCGGGTACGCTTGGGAGCGTGGATGGTACTGGTACGGCAGCACAATTCTATTATTCACAAGGTATCGCTGTCGACGGTTCAGGCGCACTGTATGTCGTTGATCAGGGCGATCATCGTATCCGTAAGATTCAATAATTTCTCTACACCTCTGTTATAATAGGCCATAATGAAATATATTACTGAACATATTCAAAGTGTTGCCTTGGAACTTTTTGGTGTCGAGCAAGATATTTCCCTGACGCGTCCTGATGTTCAATTTGGTGACTTTTCAACGAATGTTGCGATGCAGCTTGCGAAGCCACTTGGTAAAAGTCCGCGTGATATTGCAAGTGAGCTGGTATCAAAACTTCAAGAATCGGGGCTGTACGAGGAAGTCACTGTTGCTGGGCCTGGTTTTATTAACCTGCGGGTTCTTGCGAGCCATATTGCAAGTGATCTTGAGAGCAACTGGAGCGAGAGTTACGGACAAAATACCGATGGGGCTGGCAAAACAGTCGTCGTTGAGTATCCAAGCCCTAATATGGCAAAGCCGTATAGTGTTGGACACTTACGACCTGGCAATCAAGGTTGGGCAGTGAAGAACCTCATGGAAGCAACCGGCTGGAACGTTATGACCGACGATCACTTGGGTGACTACGGCGCACCGTTTGGTGTATGGGTGACTGGTTTTTTGAAGTTTAGTAGTGAAGAAGCTTTAATGCGTGATGGCGTGTATGAGCTGGGACGTGTCTACATTGAGACAAAAAAAGCACTTAGCGAAGAAAAGGAACGTGGTGAAACGGAGCTCGCCGATCACGTACAGCAATGGCTGATTAAACTTGAGAGTGGCGACGAAGAGGCGAAAGCATATAGTGAACGCTTTAACACTATTTCACTTGAGCACATACATAAGGTGATGAAGCGACTTAAGATTTCAACTGAGTATGAGTTAGGCGAAGCTTTTTTTGCCCCTAAGGGTAAAGATGCTGTACAGAAGTTGCTCGAAACGGGTGTAGCTACGCAAAACGAAGACGGCTCAATTATCGTACCACTCGACGACATGGGCTTTGACGTGCCACTACTTGTGCAAAAAAGTAATGGTGCAGCTCTTTATGCGACAACAGATCTTGCAACGATTCTGTACCGTGAAGAGAACTGGCATCCAGACCGTGTGATTTACTGCGTCGGTAGTGAACAACAATTTTATTTTACGCAGCTATTTGCTATGGCGAAGAAACTAGGCATTACGACAGATCTCTATCATCTTTGGTTTGGCTTCATTGATCAACTCAACGAGGATGGCACACGCGAAAAAATGAGTAGCCGTAAGGGTGTCGTACTGATGGAAGAACTGCTTGACCAGGCTGAAGCGAAGGCGCGAGAAGTTGTGGGTGAGCGTGATATTTCAGCCGATGACATTAGTAAAATCGCGCTTGGTGCAGTAAAGTTTAGTGACTTTGCAGCTGATCGTCGTACGAACATTTTGTTCGATTGGGATTCAATTTTTGCCCTGACTGGCTTTAGTGGTCCATATATTCAGTATGCTGCCGTGCGTGTGAATAAAATTTTAAGTGATAATCCTGAAGCCGCGAGCGGATCACCAGACTATGATTATGAAGCTGAAAAAGCTATTCTGTTGAAAATTGGTGAGTACCCAGACGTGATTCGCCTTAGCACACGTGATCTTGAGCCACACAAAATTGCAACGTATTTGTATGAACTCGCTCGCGATCTTAACCGATACTACGAAACGACACGCGTGAGTGATGCTGAGCCACGCGAAAAAGCTGCGCGCCTCGCGGTCCTTTCTAAGGTAAGCTTTGTGTTCACTCATGGCCTTGGCATCTTAGGTATTGAAGTTCCATCTCGGATGTAACTGCTCATATTCGAGTGATATACTGAATCTATAAGGAGGTTTTATGGCGACGACGAAAAAGAGTACATCTAAAAAAATACCTACACCTGCTATCGATAAGGCAGTCAAGATTGCTCTTGCCGATACAGCACTTATAGCTGATGCAGGCAAATCTGAGTTAAAGAGTTTCTTAAATTTTGTTCGTGAGCAAGGAATCATCGGACTTGCTGTTGGACTTGCTGTTGGAACGGCTGCAGGTGCATCAGTTAAGCAAATTGTGGATGGCATCATTAACCCGGTGGTTGGCTTTATTATTGGTGGCATTGACCTCACGCAGCTCAAATGGGTTGCTGTTGCTCCTGGAGCTGGAGGCAAGGGCGGCCTTGTATTTAGCTGGGGTGCTGTCGTGTCATCGCTTATTACACTAACGGCGACTGCCTTTGTTATTTACTGGCTTATTCACTTTGCAAAACTAGACAGACTCGATAAAAAGAAGGATGAATAAATGGCAGGCGAAGAGTACAAAGCAAAACTAACGTCTGAGCAGTATGATGTACTGTTCAATAAAGCGACTGAAGCCCCATTTAGTGGTGAGTACGATTCTACATTTGAAAATGGTAGCTACTCGTGCGCTGCTTGCGGAACTGTTCTTTTTGAAAGTGGAAAAAAATTCGATGCACACTGTGGCTGGCCAAGTTTTTATGATGCAATCCCAGGGCGTGTGATCTTTACGGATGATTCATCAATGGGCATGAAGCGAACAGAAGTAACATGTAGTCACTGTGGTGGCCACTTGGGACACCTTTTTGAAGGTGAACGGTTTGATACGCCAACAGATCTTCGCTACTGTATTAATTCTCTTAGTCTCAAGTTCACCCCTGAGACTGCAAAATAGACTATAATAGCTTCAATGGTAAAGCACGCAAATATTTTATGGGTCGATCTTGAAATGACCGGACTCGATCCAAACAAGGATCGTATTGTTGAGATTGGTGCAATTGTGACTGATTGGGATTTTAAAGAGATTGCGACTTATGAGTCTGCTGTTTCAGTGAGCCCGAGTTTACTTAAGCGCCGTATGAAGGTGAGTAAAGATTTTTGGGATAAAAACACTGCTTCTCGCGATGGGCTAATCGAACAAAATAAAACTGCACCAAGCTCACTTATTGTTGAAAACGAATTGTTAGCATTTATCGACAAACACTTTAAACCTGGCGAGCCAGTGCTCCTGGCTGGAAATTCAATTCACCAAGATAGGCGTTTTATTGTGAATGAATGGCCACGTCTTGACCAAAAATTGCACTACCGTATGCTTGATGTAACTGCTTGGAAAGTAGTCTTTGAGGCGAAGTTTAAAAAGAAGTTTGCAAAGCCCGAAGAGCACCGTGCAATTAGTGATATCCGTGGCAGTATCGAAGAACTACAATATTACCTGAAGAAGGTAAACGCGTGAACGTAAAGGACCTCCATGACTATCTGCTTAGTTTTCCAAACACATGGCTTGATTTTCCGTTTGGTGAAGATGTGTCGGTCTATAAGATTGGCCACGCTGAAACCGGTGGTGGCAAACTGTTTGCAATCGTTAATTACGACGATAAGCCAGTGAAGGTGAGTCTTAAATGTGATCCACTGCTCGCGGAGCGCCTTCGTGAAACCTATGAGACAGTTCTGCCCGGCTATCACCTGAGCAAAAAACACTGGAATACAATTCTCATGACCGGCCAAGTGCCTGAAGATGAATTTAAGAGCCTTGTTGATCTTAGCTATCGCCTAGTGAGCGGCGAAACTGTCGCCACGTAGAGCCAAATACATAACTATTGCATACACTTTGTTATGATGAGTTTATGCAAAAGTTAATTATTATTCGAGGCAATTCAGGTGGTGGAAAATCAACCATCGCCGTAAAGCTTCAGAATAAGATGGGCTATAAAACAATGCTGATATCTCAAGACGTTATAAGACGTCAAATATTGCGCGTACAGGATAAGCCTGGTAACGTTAGTATTCAACTTATTTATAACCTTGCACTATACGGAATGACTATCGGTTACAATGTAATCATTGAAGGTATTTTGAGACGTGATATATACGGTGATATGCTTCTTAATTTAATACAAAATTTTACAGGAAGTTCCTTTGTATATTATTTTGATATTACTCTTGAAGAGACTATAAGAAGACATGAAACAAAGCAAAACTCTCATGAGTTCGGCGAAAGTGAGATGCGTTCATGGTGGATTGAAAAGGATTATTTGAAAGTAGTTGGCGAGGTCTGTATTACTGACGAACTACACGAAGATGAAACGATTCAACTTATATATCAACAGGTAGGGGCTAATTCTTAACTATTAGCATCGTTATAGTCAGAGAACTGTTTCTGAGTCGGCTGTAGGTTTGTAAATGCACTATCGAGGAATGCCTTCACCTGGCTATTACCAGTTGATTTATATATTTTTTGCATGAGGCTCACGATCGTATCGAGACGATATGACATTTCACGCGCGTAGGTACGGTCGTAGACTGCATTGAGTCGTGCATCTTCAAGACGTGCCGTGACGTCGGCACCCGCTTCGCTTTTAATGACGACAGGGTCGAGGTGCGCGACATCAACACCAATGGCCATAAACGGTGCTGCAATGTCACGGTTGGTATTTGTGAGGTAGATCTTGAGATTGCTATTAAGGGTTCGTAGTTCGGTGCTTTTGAGCTTTGACTGGGCAGCTGTCACGATTGTTTCGGTTGAGGCCAGCCGTGCAGCGAGTTGTTCTGGAGATGAGACGCTACCTGATGAAAGTGAGATGAGACTTGCGATGATAATGATAATAATCAGCAGTGTACCACCAAAGATCATGAGCTGCAGCTTACTAAATCGCGCCCGCTTAGGTGCTTGTGGGGCAATCTGATTGAGATACTCCATGGAGAGGCCTGGTTGTACTTGGTTTGGCTGCATATGACACTATTTAAGCACAAGCTGTAACAGAGGTAAAGGATGATATACTAGACACATGCAGGATGCCAAGGAAGAAGTACGGGCACGACTGAACATCGAAGATGTTGTAGGGGAGTATGTGCAGCTGAAACGGGCTGGGCGCAATTTTAAGGGACTCAGCCCCTTTAGCGGTGAAAAAACACCAAGCTTTGTAGTGAGTCCAGACAAACATATTTGGCATGACTTTTCATCTGGACGCGGTGGTGACATTTTTACGTTCATCATGGAAGTCGAAGGTATGGATTTTCGTGAGGCGCTTACACACCTTGCGCGTAAAGCGGGCGTTGAACTTGAAGTATACGATGAAAAAGGTGGCAAAGAACTCGCCGACAAGAAAAAACGGCTCAAAGAGGCGCTCGATCTCGCCGCTAGTTATTACCAGCAAAGTCTGATTAAAAACCCGCACGCTGTTGACTATGTATTCAAAAAACGTGGTCTGAGTAAGCAAATTGTGACCGACTTTAAAATTGGCTACGCGCCAACGAGCGGTGATGCATTGGTCTTGTTTTTGACTAAAAAAGGCTACAGTAAAAAGGAATTATCTGAAGCGGGGCTTACCAACCAATATGGTGGAGATTTGTTCCGTGGTCGCATGATGGTACCTCTCATGGATAGCGTGGGACAGGTAATCGGTTTTACAGCTCGTATTTTGGTTGATGATGACCCTAGGGCACCAAAATACCTTAATACACCAGAAACAATTTTGTATAACAAAAGTCGTCATGTCTTTGGACTGTCTCAGGCTAAAGAAGCGATTCGGAAGAATGATTATGCAGTAATCGTGGAAGGTAACCTCGACGTTGTGAGTAGTCACCAAGTAGGCATAACGGGTGTGGTGGCGACAGCCGGGACAGCCATGACCGAGTATCACCTGCGGGCGTTAAAACGTTTGACCGAAAATGTACGCTTGGCGTTTGACGGTGACAAGGCGGGACTGGCTGCGACTGAGCGAGCGATCCCGATAGCTGAACAGGCAGAAGTGGAGCTGACGATTATTAGTTTACCTAGTGGCGCAAAAGATCCAGATGAACTCATCCAAAAAGACCCAGCGCTTTGGCAGGCAGCGATTGATACCCCGGCACCACTCGTGGAGTGGGTGTTAGGCCAATATGCGGGTCGTGAAGATCTCACAACCGCCAGAGGAAAAAGTAGGTATATCGACGAAGCACTGCGCGTGATTCGAATGCTTAAAAACGAAGTTGCTGTGCAACATTATATACAGCTTGTTGCCGAACAAACTGGCGGCATTACGACAAATCTGACTGAGCGACTCGCAAATATTGAGCGCCAGGTTTCATCACCAGCTGACCTCAAGAAAGTGGCTCCAGGTATACGCGAAACTGTGTATGATGCATCGTCTTTTCAAGATAACTTATTGGCGGTTGCGCTTATTGATGCGCCGTCTCAAGCGTTATTTGTTGACGTTGATCCAATGTCACTCGAAGGCGAACAACGTCAAGCAGTTGCAAAATATATATCTAAGCACCCAGGCAAGATAGTCCTTGAAACCCCTAAGAGCTTGCAAAATTACGATACGTATGTAAAAATATTACTATTAAGAGCCGACGCTCGATATGCCGAATGGAACGATCAAGATCGTTACTTTGAAACGGCACGATTGCTCCGCCAAGTGCAAACTGAACACAAGAAAAAACAAAAGGACATATTGACCGAACAACTACGTGATGCAGAAACCATTGGCGATGACACCAAGGCAACTGAGGTTCGCGGTCAAATCAACAAACTTATTAAGGAGATACAAAGTGGCCAAAAGTAAAACCCCTATTGTCGACGAACCAGAAGACGACAGTACAGATGATTTGATTGTTGATGCCAGCGGCGGACCGCTCGCTGATATTGACGGCCCAGCGCTCGAAGAGCTAGAGGATGAAGAAGAAGATGACGAAGATGTCTTAAATCAAGGGCAGTATTTTGACGATGCAAGTGACGACAGCGTTCGTTTGTACCTACGCGAAATTGGTAAGATTCCACTTCTTAACAGCGAAGAGGAGCTTGCACTCGCACAGCGCGTTGTAGCAGGTGACAAAAAAGCCAAAGACAAAATGGCAGAAGCCAACATGCGTCTTGTCGTATCAATCGCCAAGCGTTACAGCGGTCGTGGTCTCGATTTTCTCGACCTTATCCAGGAGGGTAACACTGGGCTCCTTCGGGCAGTTGAAAAATTCGACCCAGACAAGGGCTTTAAGTTTAGTACCTATGCAACCTGGTGGATTCG
>DIZB01000012.1:39646-39853 GCA_002427805.1 Candidatus Saccharibacteria bacterium UBA6039 | reverse complement strand
TGAGCTGATTCCAAGTAATCCAGAATATACAATCTCAAACGAGAACGTAAAAAAATGGCAAGCACTTGTCGCTGACAGTGATGCTGTCGTCCTGTTAACACCAGAGTACAACCGTGGCTTATCTGCTATTCAGAAGAATGCTATTGATTGGCTTAAAAATGAGTGGGAAGACAAAAAAGTTGCTATCGTTGGCTATAGCTGGGGCCG
>DIZB01000012.1:10992-39397 GCA_002427805.1 Candidatus Saccharibacteria bacterium UBA6039 | reverse complement strand
TGTGTATAAGAGACAGGTTGCGCACTTACGTTTCATGCAAGAAATTAACCCTGATGGTAGTTTCATCGACGAAGAGGCTGCACGCAAACAGATTAGCCTTACAATTACTGACGCAGTTGCGTAAGTAGTTCCTTTATATAAAAAACTCCGATCGTAATGACCGGAGTTTTTTTAATCGAGCTTTATGTCGGGATAAATATCACGAGTTGTACTGTCGTATTCAACGCGTAGTTGTGGGAATGGTACGCCCTCACGCGCAGTCACACCTTCAAAAATCCAGAAAACGCGTTCGCTAAAACCCCAACCGACTGCAGGCGGCATGCCGTACTCAAGCATTTCAATAAAATCGATATCGAGCATCATCGCTTCGTCATCCCCCGCTTCGCGCATTGCCTGTTGCTCACGAAAACGATTCAATTGATCGATTGGATCATTAAGCTCCGAGAACCCATTGCCAAGTTCGCTGCCCGCAATGATCGGCTGAAAACGCTGTACGGTATGTGGGTCACCGGGGTTTGTTTTGGCAAGTGGGCTAATAAAAGTTGGCGTATTAATGAGCCAGACGGGACCAGCCACGTCTTTACGAATATTCTTCCAGAGCTTATCGATACCACGTGCGCGGTTTTCAGTTTTTTCAACTTCGAGCTTATTGTCAGAGAGCGCTTTTTTCACGTCATCGAGTGACGAGTTGTGGACATCAATACTGTAACGATCTTTAATAACCGTTGCGTAGTCCCATACTTCCCATTCTTTATCCATATCGACATGCTTGCCATTTAAATCAAACTGAAGGGTGCCAAACGTCTTTTGAAGAACTGTTTTATACATCTCACTCATAAAGGCCATACCGTCTTGCCAGTTGGCATATGCCCAGTACCATTCCATCGCAATGTGCTCTGGGAGGTGTTCATCGCTATAATTTTCGTTCCTAAATCGTGCACCGATATCGTAGACTTTTTCAAATCCAGCACCAAGCAGACGCTTTAGCGGTAATTCGTGGCTAATACGCAGGTAAAAATCTTGGTCAAGGGCGTCCATATGGGTCACAAACGGATTCGCGTCAGCTCCGCCCGTGGTGTGCTCAAGGACAGGAATGTTTACTTCTATAAAATCGTGTTCGTTCAAAAAGTCACGAGTTGCTTGCCAAAAAATACTTCGACGTACAAATCGCTCACGCACGTCTTGGTTAACATTCATATCAAGGTAGCGACGACGCATACGCTCTTCTTTGTTCGTAAAGCCTTCCTGGGCGCTTGGTGTTGGGCGCAGTGATTTCGTAAGAAGTCGTAAGGTCTTTACGCCAATTGAAATCTCGCCAGTCTTACTTTTAATGATGTCACCCGTCGCTTCAACAAAGTCCCCTGTATCAAGAAGCGGCAGGTCTTCAATTGCAAGTTGGCCGATCTCAGCATTACGACCTTCAACCGTGCCGTCGTGCAAGAAGAGCTGAATCTCACCGCTAAAATCTTTTAGTACGATAAACGCGAGCTTGCCAAACTTACGAATACCCGTAATGCGTCCAGCGACCGTTCCAGTCTGTCCTTCTAGCTCATCAAAACGCGCCACAATCTCGCCCGCTTTATGTGTGCGATGAGACTCTGCAGGGTATGGATTTATACCTAATTCTTTGAGTGCCTCGAGTTTACGAAGTCGTTCATCACGGAAGTCTTTTAGTGTCGCCATATGCTAGAAATTATACCATAAAGGGGCAATGCTTAACCCGTACAAATAGATACACCGAGTTCGTCACCTAATGCATGTTAGCGAAGTCGGACTGACAGATACTTTTTGTGAGTGAACGTCGTGTTTTTGAGTATGACATCGAGATGTCGGTCTGACCGAGCGCTAAAAGCCCAAACTAGCTAATCGTAACGATTTTATACGTTACAGTACCTTTTGGTGTGGTGATGGTTGCGCTATCACCGACTTTTTTGCCAAATACAGCGAGGCCGATTGGTGATTCATTACTAATTTTACCTTCGAGTGGATCTGCTTCAACAGGACCAACAATTGCGTATGTTACAGACTTGCTGCCAGTTTTGAGCTCAACTTTACTTCCAAGCGATACTTTTGACTTGCTGCCAGCCTTAATAAGATCAGCATTAAGTAGAATATCTTCAATCTCAGCGATGCGACTTTCAAGCAGACCCTGTTCTTCACGAGCAGAGTCATATTCTGCGTTTTCAGAAAGATCACCAAAGTCACGCGCTTCAGAAATTTTATCAGCAATTGCACCACGACGACTCTTTAGCAAGATAAGCTCCGTTTCAAGCTCTTTTTTGCCTTCCAGTGTGATTTGGTATATCTTTTTCATAATTCTATAAGTCCTTTAATGTATCATATAAGGTGCTCTCACGGGCACCCTGTACGCTATATGTAGTGTTTTATGCTAAAAAGCATCTACAGTCAGCTCAGTTTAGCAAGCAGTTGCTCGCGTGTCAATAACTTTGTTTCTCCGTTTACACGTTCCGTATATTCATACTCTCCACTCTCGATGAGTCGATCACTGACCGTCACACGATATGGCACACCAATAAGCTCCGCATCTGCAAATTTTTCACCTGGTCGTACGTCTCTATCGTCGTATAAAACAGTAATACCTTTTGCCTGTAGTTCTTCATATAATTCGTCGGCATGAGCCACTGCAGCCTCGTTACCAATGCGAACCAAGTACACCTTAGCTGGTGCAACGTTTACTGGCCACACTAAGCCTTTTTCATCAGCAAAGTGCTCGGCAATGAGCCCCATCAGGCGGCTTGGGCCGATGCCATAACTCCCCATAAACACTTTTTTACTCGTTCCGTCTTCATCTGTAAAGTTAAGATCCAGCGCATCACTGAATTTCGTACCAAGGGTAAAGATATTACCCACCTCAACAGCCTTCTTCTCTACCAGTTCGCTACGGTCGATACCAAGATCGGCTAGGACATCGTCGTTGAAAACTTCTTCGTTGATGGCTAGTTTTTTGCCCTCATGCACATAAATTGTATCTTCACCAACGGGGCTGACTGTCTGAAACTCATGACTATACTTTGCAAAGCTACCGCCGCTTGCAAATGTCTTGTATGTTGAGCTTCCAAGGCCGAGTCGATCATATATATGTAGATATACATCTGTGATTTTCTCGTAAAAGGCATCATGCTGCGCCTGATTACGACTAAAACTGTAGAGATCCTTCATCCAAAATTCACGGCCGCGCATAAGACCAGACTTTGACCTCAGTTCATTCCGAAATTTAATTTGAAATTGGTATGGATAGGCAGGTAGATCTTTATAGCTATGGATAAAGTTCTTCATGAGATTCGTCAGCGGTTCCTCGTGAGTTGGCGCAAGCCCAAGCTCACTCCCGCTGGCAAGCTTCGTCTTAAACCACACATCGATGACATCGTCGCTCCAGCGTCCTGAGGCTTCCCACGCATCTTTCTGTTGTAGCGCCGTAAGGCTTATCTCACTGCCGCCAATACCATCGATTTCTTCACGGATAATCTGAATAATATTATTAAGAACCGCCTTACCAAGTGGGAGATAGTCATAAACACCCGCCATCTCCTTATGAATAAAACCGGCGCGGATCAAAAGCTGCGCATTCTGAGAAACTTCATCGGCTGGTGCTGACTTACTTGTCTTGGTAAATAACTGGCTAACTCTCATACTATCCTCCTAGTGTATGTAAAAGGAGCGGATTAATAAAGAGCAGATAGAATGCGATGCCGTTTTTTGCCATATGAATAAGCATTGATGCCCATAAACTGCCTGTTTTAAGACGAACAATACTAAGGACAATGCTCAGCGCAAATGTATCAATACCAACGTTCCAAGCACCGTGAATGAATCCAAATAACGCGCTTGTGACAAGCACAGCCAGCCACACTGGCACCACTTTTATAAGTTTACCTAGTAAATAGCCTCGAAATAGTGTCTCCTCGGCAATTGGAGCAATAATAACAAGCGTCAAGAAAGCGAGAACATACTCGTAGTTTTGAGATAGTGCATTAAATCCTGTGTCCTGTATCTGCTGGGGGTTAAATGACGGCACTATATTTGCCACATAAATAAACAAAAACGACAATACGAAATACGCAACTAGGCCAGCTGGCGCAAACACAAAATCTGTCCATATCGGTGGCCTGACAAGAGCGACATCTTGCCGTGTCGTCCGCCGCCTAAGAACAAAACGAGGCAAACCTATAACGATCACCAGGCTAATACTATAAATAAGGGCCGCAAGAACAGTTGTTGCTATCGTTTGATTCAGATCTGCAAGAGGGACCTTAACAAGAATAAGTATGGAGATGAGCGCACCTAAGACAACCTGCGATAGCAGAAAGCTCGCATAGACCCACAGCGGCAAAATAATCGCCATCACCCACTTATTGCGCGTAGGTGTTAGCCAAATACGTAAGTTAGAAGAGTTTTGAAACATCAGCAACGGTTACCAAAATAACGAGACTCATCAGTGCCAAAAAGCCGGCTGTTTGGATCTTTTCTTCACGATCTTTTGTCAGCGGCCTCTTAATAACACGGAAGAGCGCCATCACAAACCACCTACCACCATCAAGTGCCGGGATAGGTAGTACATTCATCACAGCAAGTGTCAGCGAGATAATAGCCGTCAAAAATACGAGTTGCGTGGGACCGGCTTTTTCGGCCTGAGGGAAAATAGTGCCAAGGATGCCGACGGGACCTGCTACCCCGTCGCTCACGGTCTTGAGACTCGCACCAGCTTGGGTACGCGTCGCTTGATCGGGGCTCAGTTGCAATATAAGTCCTGTAACGAGATTGCCCACAAGATTACCAAGCCCCTGAAGCGTTGCCCAGGTAAACTGCCCCGTCGTCACAATACCAACAATAGGTGCCGACCACGTCGAGTGAGTTAATTGTGCTTGGCCGAGGCCTGCACCAAACAGTGGAACCGACGTATCGCTACGAAGGAATACCTCAGCCGTATATTCGCTGCCTCCTCTATCATAAATAACCTCGACAGTCTTACCCTTACTCACTTTTGTTTGATCAATCAAAGCCTGTGCCGAAGGAACGGCTTGCCCATCAAATCGAACAATCTTATCACCGACCTTAAGGCCGGCTTTTTCTGCTGGATAGTCTTTTGTGAGTGCCGTGATTTGCACAGGCTGCTGAACCATCGAAACATCGGAGCTGACCACAAATTGATTCGGAAGAATTTTTGGAAGTCCAGTGACGGCAAGAATACTCAGCAGTACTGCGGCAACGAGCCAGTTAATAAACACGCCGGCAAGTAAAATCCTGGTTTTTTGCCAAAATGTGGCGGCGCCATAATCGCCTTTTTTGTCAGCCGCATCATGTTCACCCTGAAGCTTTACGAAACCACCTAACGGGAGCCAGTTGAGACTAAATAGCAGGCCGTTCTTGAGCTTTTTGCTCCATGCACGCGGTGGAAATCCAATACCAAATTCTTCAACCACTACTCCGTTACGCTTTGCAACAATCGCGTGTCCAAGCTCGTGAACAACCACAAGCAGCACCAAGATAAGTAAGCCCCCGATAATACCAAAAATTAGTTCCATTTATTCCCCAAACCGTCGCTGACGCTTACTGTATTCTTTTAGTATATCGGCAACATCTTCTTTTGTCATGTCTGGCCAAAACTTATCAATAAAGATCAGCTCACTATAGGCCGCTCGCCATAGCATAAAGTTGCTGATTCGTTTTTCACCGCCTGAACGTACCATCAGATCAAGTGGCGGAATTTCGGGAGCATACAAATTATTCTCAATGAGCTCCGGCGTCACATCCTCGGGCTTTGTGCCCACCTGAATAATTTTTTTAACCGCATCAGCAATTTCGAGTTGACCACCATAGTTGAAACACATAAGAAGTGTCCCAGCCTTATTGTCTTTCGTTGATTCCTGCGCTTCATCGATAGCCTTCAGTAAAGATTTATCGATACCTTCTGGCGAACCAAGTACGATCAGGCGTATATTTTTGTCGTGAAATATATTAATGTCGGTCTTTACGACGCGGAACACGAGCGCCATCAGTTTTGAAACTTCTTCTTTTGAGCGTTTATGATTCTCTGTTGAAAACGCGTAGACAGACATAAATTCAACACCAGCATCAAGCACCTCAAAAGCGATATCTTTGAGTGTGTTGTAGCCAGCTAAGTGCCCCTCATAGCCTGGAAGCCCGTGCTTCTTTGCCCATCTTCGGTTGCCATCAATAATAAACCCAATGTGGCGAGGAATCGTAGCGTCAGTCATTAGATTGTGAGGATATCTTTCTCTTTCGCACGGAAAATTTCGTCTATTTTTACATTGTAGCCAGAAATGTCATCGTCAATTCCCTTTTCAATGCGCTTCACGTCATCTTCAGACAGTGCCTTTGCTTCCTTGAGGCGTTTCGCTTCCTTAAAGGCGTCCTGACGAATGTTCCGGAGGCTAATACGAGCATCTTCAACCTTTTCACTAGCCTGCTTTACAAGCTGCTTACGACGGTCTTCAGTCAGCGCGGGTACTGGCACGCGAATCACTCGGCCATCATCACTTGGATTGAAGCCCAAGGTCTGATCACCGCGAATTGCAGCTGCAATTGCCTGAATATTGCCGGGATCAAAAGGTGTCACCTGCAACAGTTGGGCCTCTGGAACTGTAATGTTTGCAGCCTGATTGAGCGGCATCAACGTTCCATAGACCTCAACACGAATGCCATCAAGTTGGCCAGGATGCGCGCGTCCAGTGCGAACTTTTTTTAGGTCTTCCTCAAAATGCGCAATCGCAAGTTCAAATTTTTCTTCGTAGGGTTTTGTATCAAACATATTCCTCTTTTCTTACTCTCACTAGTATACCAAAAATCGCCCCTTTACGGAGCGATTTTAATAGAAATGATTCTATTCGTTAACGCCGAGTTCGATACGTTTAAACTGACGGATCACCAGGTTCTCACCGAGGATCGCGACGTTTTCACGGAGGAATTCGTTCACCGTTTGCTTTTCGTTCTTGATGTACGTTTGGTTAAGAAGTACTTTTTCTGCGAAGTGCTTCTTTACCTGACCGTCAACAATCTTTTCGAGCATGTCAGCCGGCTTACCACTCTCAGCAGCCTTGTCCATCGCCTCTTTGCGAACACGCGCAAGTTCAGCAGCTGGAATATCAGCATCACTCACATATTCAGGTGACATTGATGCAACCTGAAGTGCGATTTCGTGTGCAAATGCCTTGAAGCCATCAAGACGAGCCACAAAGTCGGTCTCACAGTTGACTTCAACGAGCACACCAATGCGTCCACCATGTACGTAGCTATCAATAATACCTTCACGGGCTTCGCGATCACTCTTTTTATCAGCCTTTGTCAGACCTTTTTTGCGTAGTGCTGTAAGGGCTTTATCAAAATCACCTTTGGCTTCAACGAGAGCCACCTTAGCATCAGTCAGGCCAATACCGGTGAGTTCTTTTAGTTTTTTAATGTCGTCAATTGATACGCTCATTATTATTTCTCCTCTGGCGCAGCTGCCTTTTGGGCGCCCAAGCCTTCTTTTATTGCTGCAGATACGTAATCAAGAAGTAATTGAATACCTTTGATTGCATCGTCGTTACCAGGAATCACGTAGTCAACAAGGCTTGGATCAGCGTTGGTGTCAACGACAGCAACAACCGGCACGCCAAGCGTCTTTGCTTCTTTGATTGCGTTAATATCACCGATGACATCGATAACAAATACTGCGCCTGGCTTACCGTTAAGGTTTTTGATACCACTGTACTTGCCGTTCAGCTCGTCGATTTCCTCTTGGAAACGCTGCACTTCAAGCTTGTTGTAGCGCTTTTCAAGATCACCACTTTCCATGCGGCTCTCAAGATCTTTTAGCTTCTTGATTTGCTGCGCGACAGTAGCAACGTTTGTCAGAATTCCACCAAGCCATCGTTCTGTCACGTATGGTTGGTTTAGTGCAACCGCCGCCGCCTTCACAATATCTTTAGTGTGCTTTTTTGTACCTACGAAAAGGACTTGCTTGCCGCTAGCGACGACCTTCGTGATAAATGGCAAAGCGACTTCAAGACCTTCAACGGTCTTAACGAGGTCAATGATATGACTATCCTGACGTTTGCTGTGAATGTACGGCGCCATTTTAGGGTGCCAACGGCTGGTCTTGTGACCAAAGTGTACGCCTGCTTCAAGCAGAGCTTTAATATCGACATCAACTGCCATAATTGTTTGAACTCCTTGTTCCTCACCCATGCGCCTGAAGGTTTCAGGTGGTTATTCGCGTGGGTTGTGTCATTAAAATTGTGTTACCCAATCATTATAACCCTTTGAGACTAAAACTTCAAGGGGTAAAACCTTTGACAAATGCCTCTAAAACAGATACAATAATCCAGATATGAAAACTAATTTACACCCAACCGATTACCGTCCCGTCGTATTTAGCGATGACGTGGCTGGCTTTGCGTTTTTGACTCAGTCAACAGCGCCAACTACAGATACTATTAAATGGGAAGATGGACAAGAATACCCACTTGTGAAGGTCCATATTTCTAGCGCTTCTCACCCGTTCTTTACGGGTGAAGAGAAGATTATCGACACCGAAGGTCGTGTCGACCGCTTCAAGGCGAAATTTGCCGCCGCAGAAGCTCGTAAAGAGCAACTCGCGAGCAAAGCCAAGAAAGCTGCAGCTCTTAAAGCTAAAAAAGCTGAACAGTAGCGCTTAAACCCTAAAGAGACTACCAAGCGTAGTCTCTTTTTGTATGACATAATAGGAGTTGTTATGGTAAAGATCAGTCTCAACATCGATGAACTACAAGCCGAGAAAGCCGAGCTCGGTGAGTTTTTGGCGCGCCCCGATGCCTATGCTGACGAAAGCTACACAACCAAGAACAAACGCTTCACTGAACTTGACCTTATCTTGGAAAAAGCACTGCTTCGTAAAACCCTCGACGAGCAACTCATCGAAGCCAAAGAACTGATGAGTGGCGGTGATGAGCTCGCTGATGTCGCAAAACTTGAAGTCGCCGATATTGATGACCGTTTGCAGAAACTCGAAGATGAACTCTTCATCATGCTCGCGCCGCGTGACCCTAACGACGAGAAGAACGTTATTATTGAGATTCGCGCTGGCGCCGGTGGTGACGAAGCGAGCTTATTCGCGGCCGAACTCTACCGCATGTACCTCCGCTACTGTGAAACACATGACCTACGAACTGAACTTATTAGCGAAAGTGCCAACGATACAGGTGGCTACAAAGAAGTTATTTTCCTCGTCAAAGGCGACTCTCCGTACGCACAGCTTAAGTTTGAGTCCGGCGTTCACCGCGTACAACGTGTGCCAGCGACTGAGTCACAGGGTCGCATCCATACTAGTACTGTTACGGTTGCAGTCCTCCCAGAAGCTGCTGAAACAGACGTCGAGATCCTTCCAGGTGATCTAAAAATTGATATTTACCGCGCTAGTGGCCATGGTGGCCAATCCGTTAACACGACAGATAGTGCTGTACGTATTACTCACCTGCCTTCAGGCTTGGTTGTGACAAACCAGGATGAAAAATCGCAGCTAAAAAATAAAGAGAAGGCCATGTCAGTGCTTCGTAGTCGTCTTCTTCAAATAAAACTTGACGAAGAGCGCTCAAAACTCGACGCTGAGCGTCGTAACCTGATTGGTAGTGGCGATCGTAGCGAAAAAATTCGCACCTACAACTTCCCACAAGACCGTATTACCGATCATCGTATTGGCTACAGCAGATCAAACATCCCGGCCGCTATGAACGGTGCGATTGAAGATATTATTGAACACTTACAAAGCTATGAGCGTGAATTGGCGGCCGCAAATGCTCACAATTAAGTCATGGTTGACTGAAGCTTCAAAGCAGCTTGAAGCTCTCGAAATTCAGTCGGCTCACCTCGATGCCGAACTGATTCTGAGCCACACTGTTAGAAAGCCTCGCACCTATCTTCACGCTCACATGGAAGAAGAACTTGAGCCAAGAATTCAAGAGATCGCAGATGCCAGGTTGCTCCTTCGTACCGACCGTGTCCCTATTGCCTATATTATTGGCCATAAGGAATTCTACGGAAGACGATTTAAGGTAACAACATCGACCTTAATCCCCCGTCCCGAAACAGAAGATATTATCACTGTTGTTAAAAAGCTGATACCACAAAACCTCTCACTATTTAATGAGTCATTCCGCATTGTCGACGTTGGAACTGGTAGTGGTTGCGTTGGTATAACCTTAAAATTAGAACTTCCGGAAACCGAAGTCACACTGCTAGACATCAGTCCTCATGCCCTGAAGGTTGCGGCGTCAAACGCATCGCAGCTTGGTGCTGACGTACAAAGTATTAAGAGCGACCTCTTACAAAGTTACCCATTTCGTTCAAATATTATTGTTGCAAACCTCCCCTACGTTGATAGTTCATGGGAACGATCTCCAGAAACAGACCATGAACCTGAAATTGCATTATTTGCGAGTGATGGTGGTCTCGCGCTTATTAAAAAACTCATCGAACAAGCGAGTGTGCGACTCACAGCAAATGGCTTCTTAGTACTTGAAGCCGATCCATCCCAACACGCTGACATTGTACAAGTTGGCATCAAGTATGGCTTTCATCTTCATCAGCCCATTGAGGGCTACATTTTGACACTCCAAAAAAAGTGAGACTACAGACCAACGGTCATATTGGCGCCGAGTATGTTGAGAAGAACCGGTAGTACAACAATAATACTCACCCCAAACAGTATCGGTAAAATAATATCGTTTCCTCTAATTCTTTGATGATGGTAATAGGAGTCATATGCACGGTGGAGTATAAAACCTATACAAAAGACGCTCAGCGCAATTCGTGGGAATATAATGCTTTGAATACCAAGCGGTGTGTAGGCGACCGTCCAGTGATATGCGAGCCATCCAATTTCGGCGAGCACGACCCCCCATATGAGGCTAAGGAATAAAATATGCGTTTCTTCGTAGCTTGAAAGTACGTGACGAGCTGTACCGTATCCGATAAGCCATGTAATAAGCACCACAATGGATGCTGGCAAAACATATGCAAATGTAAACAATGCGCCAAACCCAGCGAACAGTGCAACTCCTGCCTGCATTGCAACATAGATTCGTTTTGAACGAGGCTTCAAGAAAAGGAGCCATGCTGCATACAAGACTGCAAGAAGGCCTAGAATAAATACTTTTTGCGTCGAGCTCGCGAGGCTTAAGTAGGTACCATACATAAGTACAACCGCACTCACCCCAACAATATAATCAACCAAATTTGCCTGAACATTCACAAACCAGTAGCGTGGGCGGACGGCAAGAACACGCCACTTACTGAGAAGTACGAGCCCAAGTGCAGGCCATGGCGATTCAGTCGCGCGTATGACAACAACAACGGCGGTAACAAGCGCAAGATTCAGCGCCGTGTAGACGACCTCGCTCAAAAAAGAACGCCTGCGAACGATTTTTAGTAACTCCATAATTACCTTCTAGTATACCACGAGTTTTGTGGTTTATTGCGAGGTTGAGGCAGCTGGTTGGCTGCCGATGATGATAACGAACTTTGTACTTGAACTTACTGTAACAGGTGGCGTTGTCGTTTTTGCAGTCACGCCAAGTAGTTTTTCAAGGGCTGTTTTCGTGTTGTCATTACCAGTGCCAATTTGATAGAGCTCGTAGGCCGCATAGGTCCCAGAAGGTGCAGTTGAAATAACCGTCACGTTGTAGTTAGCAGCTTTAAGTTTATCTGCCTCAGTTTTGGCAACCCCGGACACGCTTGATCCGTTATAGACAGCAATTGGGGCGTTCTCTCGAACAATCGGATCACTCGATAGTGAACGCTTAATATACGCCTGAAGAACTGAGTAATCATAGGTACCTGCCGCTGGAATCACTGAGCTCTGCCCATTAATCATTCCTGTAGTCATGATTGGCGTATCACCGTCAATAAGGCTTACCGAGCTAATATCAGTGTCTTTAACACTTTGCGCAAGTGATATTAATGTCTTCACTTCACTGGCTTCAAATGTCGTGCGTAAGTTATCACCAATACTACCGATTACTGAATTAATTTTTCCAATATCTGTTAAGAAACCGACGCTCATTGCCTTATCTCGAATCGACTTAAGAATCATCTGCTGGTTCTTTTCACGATCAAAGTTTGACTGTTCAAATCCATAGGTCGGTGCCACATCACCACGTGCCTGAGCGAGGTATAAAGCATGCTCTGAATCAATGACGTGTTGGCCATTTGTATATTGAATGTAATGGCCATCCGGAGGACAATTCTTAAGCTTGGCGGAATATGTAGCACCACATTTCCAATCGAAGTTACTGTCCATCTGACCTGCGGGATCACGACTATTAATCGTAACTGTAATATATCCACCAAGTGCATTGACGACATCACGAAATACCGTGTAGTTAACGTTTACACCGTATTGAATGTCGAGTCCAAAGATCTTGCCAATAAACCCTGCTGTTTTTGTTAATGCCGCACGCTGCGCATCAACACCTGTACCATTGGTGACACAGGAATAGTAGACGTTAATTTTACCGCTGTAGCCCGCGTCACAACCAACACCATACTGAACATAAAGATCGCGCGGAATGCTAATAAGATAGACATTCTTATTCGTCTGATCGATACTCATAATCATCATCGAGTCGGTCAGGTTACCAGCCTGATGCCCTGGATCATCTTCCGATGTTCCGAGTACCAAAATATTTGTACGACCATTGCTATCTTGTTTCAACGGTTGATTTGCCTGCGTAAAAATATCAAATGGATTACCCTTAAATGCTTTTCCACCTGCAATATATACCTGGTAGCCCGTGTAAGCAGCTGCAGCAATGCCAGCAATAAGAGCAAGGATAAGAATCCATTTAATAATTCGCCATACTTTTGATCTCTTGGCTTTTTTGGCTTGCCTAAGAGCATGTTTTTGCGCACGACGGGTTTTACGCGTTGAACGTTCTGACGGTTCGTCGTCTATCTCGCGAAGTGAATCGTCAATGTCCGACCTCCCAACTGTCTTATTAACGCGAGGTGTACCGATCGGATCACGTGGCTCGTCGTCGCTATGCAATGTCCTATCAACGGACTCAGCCCGAGGCCTAAGCGGTGCGCCACTATTATGAAGCTCACCTATCTGGCTTCCAGTTCGTCGAGGCACGAAGCCATCAATGGAGGGGCGTTGTCTGTTCATAAATACTCATACTACTATACCTAATTTCAACGATATTTTGAACCCAATTAATCATAAGCGTCTACCGAATGTGGATAAAACCATGTATAGTAAATGGAGATGGAAGCAACATTCTTGCAACGACACCCTTTTATTAAAGACGCGATGAATATCGCGATCTTTGTTGCATGTGTCGTCGTTGGGACGCTCCTGATAAACACGTATGTTTTCCGTAGTTTTAGCGTGATTGGGCCAAGTATGGAGAAGACATTGTACACCGACGACCGTTTAATCGTTAATCGCTTGCCTGTTACCTGGGCACAGCTACAAAACAAGCAATACATCCCCTCTCGTGGCCAAATCATCGTCTTTAAGAACCCTCAATATAGTGCTGGCCTGAGCGACGAGTACATTGTAAAGCGTGTTATCGCCTTCCCAGGCGAACGCGTCACCATTAAAGATGGCCACTACTTGGTCTTTAACGATCAAAACCCAAATGGCTTTAATCCGGATGATGCCAACCACGGTGAACCAGGCTACCCAACCTCAGGTGCGATTGACGAAGTTGTCCCATCTGACGAACTATTTGTATCAGGTGACCACCGCGAAGGCAGCTTCTCGCTCGACTCACGTAATGGTCTCGGTACTATTCCGTTCTACGACGTCGTCGGCCCCGTCAACATCCGCATCTTCCCATTCGATAAAATTCGAACATTCTAGTTTACTTTACCAAAGTAACAAATGCCTTCCTTCTTTTGTGACCAGAAGAAATAAAGTCCTGGGGTTATGTAGGAGAGCCGAACTCAGTATTCTCAATCGGAGGGGTGTCCCCGTTATGGGCGAGCGGAGAAAAGTACTTATTTATCCAAAAGCTGTTGTATACGCCTAAATTCATCTTCGCTCTTGAAGTTAATCACGATGTTTCCGGCACCTTTTTCATTCGTACGAATCTTCACATCCGTACCAAATCGCTTCGTAAAATGTTTGACTTCCTCTTTGTAGTACGTTGTACCACTTAATTTACGAGGCTTAATAATCGCCTCATGCTGACCTTCTTTAAGTCGTATCACAAATTGTTCGCTGTCCCGTGATGTCCAATGCTCACGAATAATCTTCGGAAGGAGCTGTTCAATAAATACATCATTGAGCCCAATCAATGGACGCATTTGTCCTTCGCTCACCTTGCCTTCTGCGAGCGCCACGCGAACACTCTGAGGGAGTTTGAGAAGTCGCAGCACGTTACTAATTGCGCTCACTGATTTCTTGCCAACACGCTGGCCAATCTGCTCGAGCGTGAGACTAAATTGATCTCGTAGTTTCAAGTATGCTGTCGCTGTTTCAATGACGTTAAGGTCTCGGCGCTGAATGTTTTCAATCAGTGACAGTTCGAGTTTATGCTGATCGGTGAGTGTTCGCACGAGTGCGGGCACTTTTTCAATACCAGCTATCCCGGCAGCACGAAAACGCCGTTCACCCGCTACAATTTGATAGCCACCGGCATGTGGCGTGACAACAATCGGCTGTAAAATACCATGCTCACGGATTGAATCTGCAAGATCCGTAAGTGACTCTTCGTCGAACTGACGACGAGGTTGATCTGGATCGGCGATAATTTCAGTTAGTTTAATCTGGCGTAGTTCACTAATTTGATCGTCCTGAGCTGCTGTTGGATCAAATGACTCATCCAAAAGATCCGTTGGGATAAGTGACTCAAAGCCTCTCCCGAGGCCGCTCATACGTTTAGCCGACACGAGTCAGTACCTCTTTAGCCAGTGCCTTATATGCCCGTGCGCCCTTACTAAATTTGTCATACACACCAACCGGAATCCCGTGGCTTGGTGCTTCAGCGAGTCGAATATTACGCGGGATCGTCGTTTCAAACACTTTACCTGGAAAATGCTTCTTAATCTCGGCATGTACCTGACCGCTCAGTGTTGTACGCGAATCAATCATGGTCGGTAGCACGCCGAGTAGTTCGAGCACGGGATTCATGCCCTTGCGCACCAGTTTCATCGTTTCAAGCAGCTGACCAAGACCTTCAAGCGCATAAAATTCGGCTTGCACAGGTAGTAGTACATACTTCGCAGCAATCAGTCCATTAACCGTCAGTAGACTCAAACTTGGCGGGCTATCAATAATAACAATGTCATACGTACCAGTTGATGCCTCAATAGCGGCCTTAAGCCGTGAGAAACGATGGTCTGCTTGGGCCAGCTCAACTTCGGTATTAGCGAGCAGCGGCGTCGTTGGGGCTAAAAATAAATTTTTATATGCGGTTTCAAGAACGACTTGATCAATCGTTAGTTTCTCCGTTACCACATCAGCCATCGTGCCAGTGAGCGCCCGCTTATCGACGCCAAGGCCACTTGTCGCATTACCCTGTGGGTCAAAATCAACCAGAAGAGTCTTCTTGCCGAGTTTTGACAAGTAATAGGCAAGGTTAACAGCCGTTGTTGTCTTCCCTACCCCACCTTTTTGATTGGTCACCGAAATTACCGTCGCCACGTGTCGTTACCCTCTTATCTTTTGGTTCATTATAGCATGACCACAAATAAAAATCCCCGGACGTTCCCGGGGATTTTTATTTATTTGATGGCAGTAATTTGAATCTTACTGTACTTCTGGCGGTGACCATTTTCTTTATGAACACGTTTCTTCGCTTTGTAGCGAATCACACGAATTTTATCACCTTTTACAAGATCTTCGATAACACTTGCTGTTACCGTTACCCCTTTGACAGTCGGCGTTCCAACAGAGACTTTGTCTCCATCGATAACCAACAGTGCGTCCAAAGTGAGCTCTTTAGTTCCTTCCTGGAGGAGGTCCACCAGTAGGGTCTCTTTTTCGGTAACAATGAATTGTTTGCCACCGATCTTCACGACTGCTTTTGTCATATTGTTCCTTTAATGTTTAACTAATCAATTGCCAATTGTAACAGATACGGACCGTTCGTGCAAGACTACTGACCATGCCCATTTTCTAAATGATGGATCCGATCATGATCGAGACCGTAAAAATGTGCAATCTCGTGCCATAAGGTACGTTTAACCTGCTCAAATAGCTGGTCCGGGGTATGCACTACCGCGAGAATTGGGTTTTTAAAGATTGTAATTTTATCTGGCAAAACAAATGTATAGCCTGCACCGCGTCTTGTCAGCGGTATCCCTTCGTATAGCCCAAACAAAAGGCTGTTTTCTCGAAGATGCGCTTTTTTGCGTTGATGTTCGTCTGGATCGTCAGCATATACAATCGCTACATTATCAAGCCCTTTAATATAGCCCTGAGGTAGCTCATCCATTGCGCGACTAATGAGCTGGTCAAATTGTTCATCAGAAATATCCATATACTTAGTATAGCGTCTATTCGTCAGAAAAGGTAAACCATTCTGGGTCGTCGTGAATATCGTGCTCCACTTCGTTCCAAAACTTTTCCAGGTCTTGTTCGTCCACTTGTTCATCCAATTTAATTTCTTGGTGGATCTTATGATCTTCACTAATCTCGTCTTGGTCAGACGCAGGATCGATGGGTTGGAACTGAAGAAATTTGAGTAATGACATATGTTTTTGTGTTTTGTAGTATTACCCTCATATTAGCATAAATACTATAAAATGTCAATGCCCTGTCAGTCGTTATCACTCTCATTAGTCACTACACCTTGTATTTACCTGAGCAAGGGTCCATCCTTTACTCACCTATATTTAAGATTTCTAATGGTTGACTATACTTCGGTGAATCTTTGCTTGATGACATCGATAAATTCACTTGCAAGCAGTTCCTCCCATGGCAAGAACAAAGGTGCTGGCAGGCTGTCAAAGGTCACCCATTTTTGATCGATAAATTTGTCTGGCTCGGTGATTGTCGGTTTACCACTCGCCCACTCCGCCGTCAGCCATACTGTAATGCTATGGGTAGGGTCGTCTTTAAAAATGTTATTCGTTATGCCCGCAAATTGTATATTTTTAACATCAAGACCCGTCTCTTCCTTTACTTCGCGCGTACCTGCTTCCTCAAATGATTCTTTATACTCAAGCCAGCCACCTGGCGCGCTCCACGTACCCTCACCATGTGAACCACGGCGTTGCCCCATCAGAAATGTGCCGTCTTTTATAATAAGCACCGCAACGCCAACACGTGGGTTCATGAGGCTTTTTCTAGGGAAATAGTAAGCTCACTTCCCTCTACTGTTACTGCCTGCTCGTATGCATAGATTCCGGTTTCAAATCGTGTTGCTAAGGTTTCATCAGCAATCACTTTCTTGTACTCGTCAATCGCAAAGCGGACCTCATCACTCGTTGATATAAGCGAAAGACTAATCCGGTCATCAACATGAAGCCCCGCTGTTTTCCGAGCTGACTGAATATGACGAACAATCTCGCGCATCAATCCTTCACGCCGTAGTTCATCCGTAATAAATAGATCGAGCGCTAATTCTGGACCCTCATAGACGTCTTTTACGTTAAGCTCATCTATTAAAATTTCTTTAAAATCGACAAACTGACCGAATGTAGGTACCGTCACACTGGCAAGTGGCTGACGAACTTTTTGATGTTCTTTCGCACGAATACTTAGACCTTGGTTCACGTACTCACGCACTTGTTCCATGTCACTCACAACCAGCTCATTCACATGGCCGCCAACTGGCCAATCAAGTAAGTGCACGCTCTCGCCACCGGTGAGTTTCTGATACAATTCTTCAGCCAAGAACGGCGTAAAAGGCGCGAGTACCTGCGCGAGCTGCGTTAGTACATAGTGAAGTGTACGGTAGGCGTTATTTTTATCGACGTCATCACCCGACTTCCAAAAACGCCTTCGACTACGACGTACGTACCAGTTACTTGCATCTTCAATAAATGGCAGAATCGGTTTGAGCGCGTTTGGAATATCGTATGCATCCATGTGCATGCCGACTTCAGCGATCAGTTGATGTAGTCGACTGACAACCCATTGGTCAAGATGATTCGTCAGTTGCTCCGTAGGATCGCTCACGTCGCCCTTAAATTCCCACTCATCAACTTCTGCGTAGAGTGTGAAAAAATCGTACATATTCCAAATCATAGAAAGTTTACGCGCCACGTCACCGACATCTTTGTCTTGAAGCGTGAAATCTTCAGCGTTCAGGACTGGCGAAGACAGGAGCAAGAAGCGTAAACTATCGGCTGAATATTGGTCCATAAGAATGTTTGGATCAGTGAAGTTGCCTAAGGATTTGCTCATCTTACGACCGTCATTGCCCGCGATGTTGCCGGTGACAATCACGTTTTTAAAAGCATTTTTGCCAAATAAACCGACGTTCACGGCATGCAAATAATAAAACCAGGCACGTACTTGGCCAACGTATTCCACAATGAAGTCACCAGGGAAATTTTGCTCAAATTTTTGTATATTTTCGAATGGATAATGAAACTGTGCAAACGGCATACTGCCGCTTTCAAACCAGCCGTCCAATACTTTCTCGATGCGAGTATACGTAACGCCATCAATTTCGAATGTAATACCGTCTACCCATGGGCGGTGGTAATCATCGAGCTCGATACCGCTCAGCTCGCGTAGCTCAGCGTAACTTCCGACAACCTTAATGTGCTCATTACCCCCACTATCTGTTCCCTTCCAGACTGGCATTGCGGTTGCCCAGAAACGGTCTCGTGAAAGGTTCCAGTCAGGTGCAGTTTCAATCGTCTTTTCAAAACGACCATGCTTAATATGTTCAGGGAACCACGTAATATGCTCACCGTTTTGCTCAAGCATCTGGGTTCGTTGGCCATCAATATCCATAAACCAACCTGGGTGAGCTCGATACATAAGGCGATTACCCGTGCGCGGATTATGCGGATATTCGTGTTGGATGTAGTCGATCTTCCATACAACACCGCGCTCTAAGAGCGTCTTCGCGATTGTTTTATTAATTGCCCACACGTCCTCACCTTGCCAGTCGCCTTCCGTGTACACACCATACTCATCAAGAACGTGCACAACCGGGATACCAACTTCTTTCGCGAGCAGAAAATCCTCTTCACCATACGCTGGCGCAAGATGGACAATGCCTGTACCCGACTCAGTCGTCACATACTCAGCATCCCAAACTATATGTGCATTTTCGCCACGATGTTCAAAAAGTGGCTCGTATGTTTTTCCTATGAGATGATTTCCTTTAAAATGGCGTACCGTTTCGTAGTCTAAAGGTTGATGTTTCTCGTCAACAAATACCTTTTCTGCGAGTTCTTTTGCAACAATGTATTTCTCGCCGCCTAGCAGCACCTCAACGTACTCAACTTCAGAGTTAACTGCGAGTGCAGTGTTTGCTGGTAAGGTCCATGGTGTTGTTGTCCAGGCTAAGAGGTACGCGTCCTCATCCGTAAGTTTAAACTTTACATACACGCTTGGATCAGTAACAACTTGATATGCACCGGTATCCATCGTCACCTCAGCCTTAGAAAGTGGTGTTGCCCATTTTGTGTCGTACATCAGCACGCGTTCACCTTCGTAAATTTTGCCTTTTTCGTAGAGTGTTTTGAATGCCCACCAGACGGATTCCATGTAGTCTTTGTCCATCGTTTTATAAGCGCCCTTAAAATCAACCCAACGGCCAATACGATCAATCGTGTCTTCCCAAAGTGCAGCATTACTCACCATGCTTTCACGGGCAGTTATAATATAATCTTCAAGACTAATCTTTTCGCCGATTTCATGACGACTCGTAATACCAAGTTTTTTCTCAATGAAATTCTCGGCCGGTAGTCCATGCGTATCCCAGCCCCAAACTCGCTCGACGTGCTTACCTTTCATTGTCTGATAACGCGGCACCGCATCTTTCACGATGCTCGAAAGTAGTGTTCCGTGGTGTGGGACGCCCGTAATAAATGGTGGACCGTCGTAAAACACATACGAATTATCAATTGGACGCATCTCAACCGACTTTTCAAATGTTTTATTATCTTTCCAGTAGCTAATGAGTGCTTTTTCGTACTCAACAGCTCGACGTCTCGTATTGGCTTTAAATTTCATATCGTCCCCTTCGTTTTAAAAACAAAAACACTTCTTCTAGACATCAGAATCCGAATTTCTCGGACGGTACCATCTGATTTCCAAAAGAAGTGTTTCTCTTAGCTCTTATTTTATTGATCTGACGAGTCAATGATCGTTTGGTTCTACTTACCTGGGCGGTTTTCTTCCAAAAGCTTCGTAGTTGATAGCCACTCACCACCTTCGTGGATGCTTCTACTGATTAGTATAGTCAGTTAGCCTGCCAGATGCAAGCAGCGTTTACTGCGCAAATAATGCCGAGCCGTATTTGAGGATAATGCCTGCAAAGATAGCGACGACAATGATCGCGAGTGCAAATTTATCATAATCGCGCGTAATAATTGCCTTCGCCTTTTTAGCGATCGCTTTTGGTAGGTATAAATTGTCCTCTCGAATGTTATATCTTGTCATCGAAAAGAAGACGAATGTCGTTGAAAGTGTGACAAGCAAGCACCAAGGACACAGTGCCTGAATAACGAACATGCTGGTAAAGAACAAGTAATACGCGAATACAAAACCGGCCGCATAAAAGATTTGCGCAGTGAAAAGAAATCGCCGCGGGAACTTCACGCCGGCAAGTCCTGCTATCGCAACAGTGATGACAACCGGCTCGGCAATGAGGCCAAGGAAACTATTTGGGAACCCAAGCAGTGATGCCGATGGGTGCCGTGCTACTGTCGCGCAGTTGATAACGGCGTTAATACTACAGCTCAGCTGTGCATTGGGGTTCTTAGCAATATCAATTGACTCAACCGAAAGAACAAAGGCTGCAAGTAGGCTTAGTAGTGCGCCAATGAGCATGCTGGCGAAAATCCAGCGATTGTCACGTAGGTTTTTATCTTCGTGTGTAAAAAATGTCTTTAGCTTACTGAACATAGAAACTTACCTCACTTATCGTTGGTAACGGCACACCCGACCAGCTATTGAGCATGTGACTATCATCTGAAAGCGCAATCACAGTCGGATACTCTACGATATCGTAGGCCGTGCAAAATTGAATGCCCTCAGGTGAATCTGGCTCTAGCGTCTCAAGGACATGGCCCGTTTGGCGCTCAAAGTCACGTAAAAAATCAAGCACATCGCGAGCAGTATCGCTCTCATTTTTATAGACGATAACCACCTTCACGTGTAATTTAACCCTCTGTCGATCGGTGACGACGTTGTTCGAGGATCTTCACGAAGTCATCAAGCGTTTTAAATTCATGATAGACACTGGCAAATCGAACGTAGGCTACTTCATTTCGAACGGCAAGCTCATCAAGCACCTTGTCGCCAATTTGCTTTGAAGTGATCTCATTTTCACCAATCGCATAGAGTGCATCTTCAATTTCAGCAATCATTTCTTCTACTTCTACCTCTGATGCGAAGAATTTACCGACTGAACGCTTAATCGCATTTGAAAGTTTGTCACGGTCAAACAGTTCGCGAGCACCATCTTTTTTGATGACAGCAAGGTTTGGCTTCTCTACTCGTTCATAGGTGGTAAAACGCTTACCGTCAGGTGATTCGCGGCGGCGTCGAATTGTGACACCATCGCTCACTTCACGTGATTCAATAACGCGGCTATCGCCAATGTTGTACTTTGCCATCGCTCCTAAGACTCCTTATCGTGAGACTTTTTGTTCTTCTTGCGACGACGAAGGAAGGCTGGTGTGTCCGACTCTTCTTCGTCTTCGTTTGGCTGATTCCAGATATCATGCGGTGTTTCTTCCGAGAAAGCCGCAGCTGAATCAGCGTGATCAAGATCAAGGTCAATTGCATCAACTGCATCGTCACTCACGCGAGAAATATGTGGAGTTGACTCTTCGTCTACTTCTGGCTTTTGGTGGAAATACGCAGAATCAAACCCTGTTGCAATCACCGTAATGATCAGTTCGTCTTCAAGATCAGGCTTCAGCGTTGCACCAAAGATAATATTTGCATCTGGCGATACAGCACTCGTGATGATCTCTGCAGCTTCCTGGATTTCACTCATGCTCATGTCGTAACCACCGGTCACGTTAAACAGAACTCCCTTCGCACCATCAATCGACACTTCAATAAGTGGTGATTCAATGGCTTGTTGAGCAGCCTGAAGTGCACGGTTATCACCACTGGCACGTCCAATACCCATAAGAGCTGAGCCAGCGTTACTCATAATCGCCTTCACATCGGCAAAGTCGAGGTTAATCAGGCCATGTTCAGTAATAAGCTCTGAAATACCCTGTACACCCTGACGGAGAACATCGTCAGCAATCTTGAAGGTTTCAAGCAGTGGCGTACGACGATCGATTGTCTGCAGAAGTCGATCATTTGGAATCGTAATGAGTGTATCGACTTGACGACCAAGTTGTGCAATTGCCCATTCGGCATTCTGACGACGCTTTTCGCCTTCAAAACTAAATGGCTTGGTTGCAACACCAACGACAAGGATTCCAAGATCACGAGCAATCTCAGCAACAATGTGCCCGGCACCACTCCCTGTTCCACCACCAGCACCAATTGTCACAAATACCATGTCCGCACCACTAAGTGCCTCGCGGATATCATCACGTGATTCATTTGCGGCAGCTTCACCTGTTGTTGGGTCAGCGCCAGCACCAAGACCACCGGTAGTCGCGTGTCCGAGGTGAAGTTTAATATCTGCTTTAGAGTTGTGGAGTGCCTGCGCGTCAGTGTTCATCGCAATAAATTGCACACCAGTGAGCCCAGCATCCTTCATACGGTTGACGGCACTACCGCCTGCGCCACCAACACCAACAACTTTGATGCTCGCAAACGTTTGTATATCGCTTGGTTTTACTTCAGGCATGTATCTGTAATCTCCCTTGGTTCTTCTTCTGTACTTAGTATACCACTCTGAACAAAAAAAATACTATGCCTTGAAGCGAGCAAAAAATGTAGACAAAAGTCCGCCTGCACGCTTAAGTGATAGATTGGATTGCTTGCCATGACCATGCGCGTCACCTGCTCCTGCGTCAATTAACATCAGTCCAACGGCTGTCGCAAACTGTGGCTTTTCAATGTTATCTGCAACACCGCCATAGCCAGATGTCTTGCCGATTCGCGCGGCAAGGCCAAGATATTCTTTTGCATAGTCAACAATTCCTTTTAGTTGTGCAGTACCACCCGTCAGGACGATGCCACTTGGTAATTTACCAGCACGTCCTGCCCGTTTGAACTCTCTTTGAACTGCCTCAAAAATCTCTTCAAGACGCGCTTCAACAATCTCATCGATATCTTTCGTTTCAAATGAGAAGATCTCGCCAGCGTGTTTGATGCTGATACCGGCATTATCTGGACGTATCATGCCCGACGCATGCTGAGTTTTCACAATTTCAGCGATCTCAGGATCAGTCTTCAGGCCAATCGCAAGGTCGTTGGTAATATTGATACCACCGAGTGGAAGAACTGCCAGGTACTGTAAGTCGCCCTCCTCATAGATGGCGATGTTCGTGGTTGCTCCACCAATGTCAACTAGTGCGACGCCGTTTTCGAGCTGTTGCTCGCCAAGAACTGCGCGAGCTGCACCGATACCAGCCACAATGACTGAACGCGGAATCACTTTGGCAGATTCAGCTGCTTTTTGAAGATTTACAAGGTGTGGCGTTAGGGCTGAGACAACATGAGCATCAACTTCAAGGCGTGTTCCGATCATACCGAGTGGATCTTTGATGTTATCTTGTCCGTCAAGCTTGTAGGCATGAGGCACGACATCAAGAATTTCACGATTTGCTGGGATTTTACCAATCGTCGCAACTTCATCGATACGCGCGAGATCATCGTGAGTAATTTCGTGATCCGCAGCACCAACTGCAATCATGCCATCAGCGTGCGTGCTGACAATGTGAGTACCATTAATACTCATCGTGGCTTCATTCACCTGATAGCCACTCATGCGCTCAGCTTCACCAAGTGCTTCGTCAATTGCTTGAGCTGGACCATTTAACGTCACCACGGTGCCCTTACGCATACCGCTGTTGGCAGCACTACCTACACCAACAATCGTTGGTGTACCAGTCGTACCATCAATATGAGCGACAACACAGCGAACAGTGGTGGTACCGATATCAATACCGACTGCGTATCTTGAATTTTCTTGCATGGTTCTTAGTATATCGCTTACGGCTGAAGTTGCAAAGTGCCTGCTTCGCTATAAGCGCGTTAAGACTTCGACACCATCTTCAAGTACCAGAACAGTATGTTCAAAATGAGCAGCTAAACTACCGTCCCGTGTACTAATTGTCCAGCCGTCATCTTCGCTCACAATTGCATAACCGCCAAGTGTGGCCATCGGCTCGATAGCGATTGTATCGCCAGGCTGCAAAAGGACGCCTGTGCCCCTTTTCCCCCAGTTAGGTACTTCTGGTTCTTGGTGCATCTCATGCCCTACTCCATGTCCAACAAGATCTCGAATAATGCCTAGTTTGCCGCTTGCGAGTACTTTTTCAACCGCTGCACCGATATCACCCGTGTAAGTTGGTCCTTTAATGGCATCGATGCCCGCATATAGACTACGCTCGGTCAGGCTCAGAAGGTGTTTCTTCGCACCACTTGGTTTTTCGCCAACAATAACGGAGAACGCGCTATCCGTTTTCATTCCTTTATAGCTAATCACAAGGTCAAAGCTAGCAATATCACCAGCTTCAAGCCGGTAATCTGTCGGAATACTGTGCACAATTTGTTCGTTAACGGATATACAAATAGCAGCTGGGAAGTTTACTTCACTCGTTTTGTAGGTTGCAACTGCACCGCGGGCTTTAATTTCACTATCTACCCAAGCATCGAGCTCTTTTTCGCTCACTCCTGGAACGATGCGCTCTTTTAAACCTTCAAAAATTGTCGCTAAAATCTTACCGCCTTCACGCATAGCTTGTATTTCATCAGTCGTTTTAGATCGTTGGCTCATATAATTTTGTGGGCGTGAAGCTCTTCAATGATCTTATCGTGCACTTGGCCAACCGTACCGTTGCCATCTATGTGGGCAATCGGAACGTTTTTCTCAGTCAGGAAATTAAGAATCGGATAAACTTCTTGGCGGTAGATCTTGAGACGTTCATCGATAGCATCAGGCGTGTCATCATTACGACCACGTACTTCAAGACGTTTCATCAGTTCTGCGCGCGGTACTTCAATTACAACAGCAAGGCTGATTGCATGACCATGGTCAGGCTGACTATTGACGAGCCACTCGGCTTGTTCGAGCAGTCGCGGATAGCCATCAAGAATGACTCTATCGACGTTCGTCGCTCGCTTCAGTGCGTCACCGACAACTTTGTTAACAGTGTCTGTAGAAGTGAGCTTACCTGTTCGAAGACCCTCTAGAATTTCAAGATCGTGACTATCGCGTAGGAGTTGTCCGGAGCTCAACCAGCGCCAACCTTGGCGTGCGGCAAGTATTTGCCCCTGTACGCTTTTGCCGCTTCCTGCTGGACCAAAAAATACAATCATTGCTGTTCCCCTTTTGCTTTTATTGTAACGCGTTTTTAACAAGTTGAGCGATAAGTGATCCGTCGGCACTGTTGCCAAGTTCTTTTTTGACTGCACCGATCACCTGACCCATTTGAGCCATCGAGACGGCGGCTTGCTCAGCGATGACACGATCAACCACGACTTTAATATCAGCTTCACTCAGTTGTTCGGCCTGATATTCTGCCAAGATCGCCGCTTCTTTGCGTTCAGTCTCTGAGAGTTCAGGGCGATTAGCTGCGTCGTACTGAGTCGCGCTATCGTTACGTTTTTTAATCTCACGAGAAATGAGTTGCTCAATCGCATCGTCGCTAAGGCCCTCTTCGCGGAGGCTCTTTGCTACTTCTTCGTTGAGAATTGCAGCCTTCAGGCCACGTAAAACTTCACCTTTAAAACGATCGCCGCCTAATAAGGCGGCTTTAAGATCGATATCGATTTGCTCCTTAAGAGCCACTATTAACGGAGTCCTAGACGCGCTTTTTGTAGTTTGTCGGCTTTGCGTTCTTTGCGAATAATCGCTTTCACGCGACGCTCAGTCTTGCTGATTGGTTTTTCAAATCGAAGTGATGCTTTAGCTTCAGCTAAAACACCGCTCTGCAAAACTTTGCGGTTGAAACGACGAATAATATTCTCGTTTGCTTCTCGTTCATCTTTACGTGTTACTTGTACCATATGGACGTATTGTAACAGAGAATAGCCTCTGGTGCAATACTTGCGAGACACCTATCGACGGGCGACAGTCATTCACTTTGGCCGGGTCCTGCCGCTTGATCCGCCCCTAAAAATTTCTATGGTTACATAAACAATTTGGGGGTTGCCCCACCTCACGTCACCCGTGATTAGCGTTCAAGCGATTAATCGAGAGTCTCAACATGTAATAGCCGCCCTTCAACACTACGCCTCCCCTGCCACTCATTGATATTCGGTTGAAATAAAATGCTCACCTGCTCGCCTGGCTCGACAAAAAAATGCGCCGGTGCGCTAAATGCGAGAACTTGCATACGTTTGCCAAGCTTATCTTTGATCTCTAGCTTAACGTGCTGATTATCTGCACCCATCAAACGCTTATCGGTCACAACGACGTTCTCAAGCCGTAAGATTGGCTCTGGATTCCCACTACCAAATGGCTCAAGCTGTGACAGTTCATCAATTAGCGACTCTGTTACGTCAGATAAATCATCGATCGTCACATCGGCCTTCGCAAGCAGGAGTGATTCTTGGTTTGTCAGCTTGAGGCTTTTATAAAATTCATTAACGCGCTTTCGAAACGCATCAATATTGGCCATTGGCAGTGTCACACCAGCCGCGAGCGTATGGCCACCACCTTTCGTGATAATGTCATCGCTAGCGCGAATAGCGGCAACAGCACTAAATCCACCAAAGCTTCGCGCTGATCCTTTGGCGTGCTCTCCCATTTCCTGCAAAACATAGGTCGGCTTTTTATATTTCTCTAAAATCTTTGCCGCGACAATACCAACAATACCGTGATTCCAATCCGCCCCACTGAGCACGAGTACTGGATCGTTCTTATATGTTTCTGCTTGAATAATCGCTTCTTTAAAAATAACATCCTGATCGGATCGCCTAGCTTGATTAAGTGCGTCCAGTTGCTCTGCCTTCTCATACGCAGTCTCTTCAGCCTCAGCCAACAGCATATCTAGGCTATGACGAGCTGTCTCAAGCCGTCCGGCTGCATTCATTCGTGGCCCTAGCGCAAAGCCTAGTGAGCGACTGTTAAGTGTGTTCAGCTCAACCCGTGCAACCGCCATCAGCGCCTTCAGACCCGGTCGTCTGGTCTTCGCAAGCACCTTTAAACCCCAATACACATTGGTCCTGTTCTCATCAACGAGCGATACAACGTCACAAACCGTCCCAAGCGCTACAAGATCAAGCAACCACTTTTCACTACCAAGCGGCAGACCTTCGAGCTTTGTTTGCAGTGCCTGGACTAGTTTAAAAGCTACACCTACACCTGCAAGATCGATAAATGGATAGCTGTGGTCTTTTCGTTTTGGGTTCACAACAGCAACTGCTGGTGGCTGCTGTTCGCTCACGTTGTGATGGTCTGTCACGACAACCTCAACCCCAAGTTCACCCGCCCGTACGATTTCTTTATGGCTCAAACTTCCACAGTCGACGGTCACGATCAGTTGGGTTCCGGCGCTAGCGATCGTTTCAACAGCGTCTATCGTGAGGCCATAGCCTTCGACAAACCGATTCGGGATGAAACTCTGCACATGTTCAAAGCCAAATGAGTGAAAAGCATCAATCAGCAGGGTCGTCGCAGTGAGTCCATCGATATCATAATCACCATAGATCATGATTTTTTCCTGCTTTTTGCGGGCCTGCACAAGTCGCTTTACGGCCTTCTCCATGTCAGGCAACAAGAACGGGTCGTGTTTTTTTTCATAGTCGGGTAATAAAAAAGTGGCGACTTCGTCGCCTGTCAGACCGCGGGCGGCCATAATTTTTTGAAAGAGAGACATCTTAAAGATCTGAGGTGGATCGCTTTGGACGTCCCGCCTGTTGTTGTGATTTTATAACAATACTCTGTAGCTCTTTAAAGATAGGGAACTGCTTATTTGTTGCGTAGATCTTGGTGTTACCCTGTTTTTCGCTGGTAAGGAAGCCCACTTTTTCAAGACGTTTGAGTTCTCGTTGGATATTTCCTGGGTCTTCTTTGATCAATTTGGCGAGTCCACGCACGTGAGTACGAAAATCTGGATACTTGGCATATACCACTACAATCTTGCGTCGCACCCGAGATGTAATAAAAACGTCTAACATATTTTCCCT
>DIZB01000012.1:0-10686 GCA_002427805.1 Candidatus Saccharibacteria bacterium UBA6039 | reverse complement strand
TTTATTTTTGCGATTGTCTCTTCGTGAGACGGAACTCGGTTGTCGTTAAAGTAGTGATCAATCCCCATAAAGTTCTCTTTTACATCAAGAATATGGATTTCATCAGCTAATATATGCAGTCGGTCGACTGCCGGAATACTGGCCGTTGGCGTGGCGACAATCGTTCTCTTTACCCGAATTGGCTTCATAAAATCAACCGCGACATCTATTGAAGCTCCGTTATCGAGCCCGTCCGACACTAAAATGACAACGTGATCACGTAACAAATTGCTATCAAGGATACCACCATCTCCTAATAGCCGGTTCAGCTTTTGGAACGCTTCACGCTTTTGTTCATCAAGATAGCCATGAAACTCACTAGCATACTCTTCAATTTCTCCTGTTGAGAACATGCCATTATAGGTAAATCCCCCGTCTTGAGAAACAGCGCCAAAACTCGTTGACTCACCTGGCACCGCTATATCCTCTGTGAGAAGCATCATAAGAATACAGTGAAGACTAGCTGCAATTTGCTCAGCCACAAGCACAGCGCCGTCACTGAGTGCCACAACAGCACAATTCTCGTAACGATACGTCTGTAGCAACTCCTGAGCTAAGAGTTGACCGGCCTGACCCCGAGATTCAAAATACATATGCTTATTATATCGTACGCCGCATGCAAACCCTACAGTATACTAATACTATGTACTACTACGAGGTGGCACCAAATCAAATCGTTCGTGCCGGCAGCGACGTGTTTACGTATAGTTCAACCGATCCCCTCCGTATCGGTTCTATTGTTGCTATCGAGGTAGGCAAAAAACAACTTATCGGCATTATAACGAGCGAAGTAAAGAAGCCAAGCTACGTTACCAAACCAATTACCTCACGTATCGTCTCAACACCCCTGCCTCGTGAGCTCATCGACCTCGCGCGTTGGCTTGCAGACTACTATGTGACGCCTCTGGCTCTTGTCCTCCAATCACTTCTTCCAAGAGGTCTCCAAAAAACGCGTCGTGAACGTGCAATCTTACCAAGGCATTCACGAGAGCGAACAACTATTGTGTTCAATAAAGAGCAGTCGTATGCTATCGAAGCTGTTACAAAGGGAACGCCAGGAACATTTCTTCTTCAAGGCGTGACTGGTTCAGGTAAAACTGAAATCTATATTGAGCTTGCCAAGCGCTCTCTTATCGCCGGTACCTCTACGATTATATTAGTACCAGAAATTGCCCTCACCTCCCAAATCGTTGCAGAATTTTCGAACCACTTTGAAGATGTCTTAATTGTTCACTCAACGATGACAGAAGCCGAACGTCATACGACATGGAAAGAGGCCTTAGAATCAGATAAACCACGCGTCGTGATTGGAGCTCGGTCTGCACTCTTCACTCCCCTACCTCACATCGGTCTTATCGTTATTGATGAGGCGCATGAGCCAAGCTACAAGCAAGAACAAGCGCCGCGCTATTCTGCGCTCCGCGCGGCGAGCGTTCTCGGTCGTCTCCACAAAGCTAAGATAGTCCTTGGAAGCGCAACGCCTGCTGTATCTGATCGTTATCTTGCCGAACAATCTGGTCGCCCAATCATCAAGCTCCTCACTTCAGCACGCACTGGTACAGTTGCACCTGATGTTGCGACTATTGATATGACAAAAAGAGAAAACACCAAAAACCATCGTTTTCTCTCAAAACAACTCATCGAACGTATGGACCAAACACTCATTGAAGGTAAGCAGGTTCTTCTCTTTCATAACCGCCGCGGGAGCGCTTCTTCGACCTTATGCGAAAACTGTGGCTGGACGGCACTTTGCCCTAATTGTTTTATTCCCCTGACGCTCCACGCTGATAAACACATATTGCGGTGTCATATTTGTAACCATACTGAAAAAGTGCCCACCTCATGTCCTATTTGTGGGTCGGCCGACATCATTCATAAAGGCTTTGGTACAAAACTCATTGAATCAGAACTCCGTAAACTCTACCCTAAAGCATCGATTGCACGCTTTGATGCCGACAACCTTGCAAACGAAACACTCAATGCTCGCTACGGTGAGATCTATAGTGGTGCAGTTGACATCATTATCGGTACACAGGTGGTCGCCAAAGGCCTTGACCTGCCCCACCTGCGGACCGTTGGGGTGATTCAGGCTGATAGTGGGCTAGCACTTCCCGACTACAGCGCCACTGAACGTACCTTTCAATTGCTCGCACAGGTTGTTGGGCGCGTTGGGCGCAACGAACATAAAACAGATGTTATCGTACAAAGTTATCAGCCCACTCATCCGAGTGTTGCCTATGGGCTTGCTCAAGATTACGAATCATTCTACGCCTATGCTCTCGCCGAACGTCAAAAAGCACTCTTCCCGCCATTCACCTATCTCCTCAAACTAACGTCTGTGTATAAAACTGAATCAGCGGCTGTTCGAGCAGCGCAATCACTGGCTCGAGACCTCAAGTCAAAGGCACATAGCCATGTCACGATCCTCGGCCCAACACCAGCGTTTTACGAACGTCAGCATGACACCTACCGCTGGCAACTGATTTTAAAAAGCCCAAAACGCGAATACCTTTCAGACCTCCTCAGGCTTGTACCACCAACTCATTGGCAATCCGAGCTCGATCCTACTAGCCTCCTTTAGTGACCACTGGTATAATACGAGTTAATGACAAAAGACGACATCATCACCCTTCCCGCACCACAATTACGACATAAATCAGATAAAGTCCACGTTGTTACCGATCAAACACGTACAGTTATCGACGATATGGTGTCGGCAGCGCTTGATTGGGAAGATAGTCGTCCACACGAAATCAGCGCAGCCCTCGCTGCCGTACAAGTCAATCATATGGAACGCATCGTGATTGTACGCAGCGATTTTGATGATAAATACGTGCGTGATTTTACGGCCCTTATTAATCCAGAGATCGTAAAATATGAGGGTGAAATCGTCCATGATTACGAGGGGTGCCTCAGTGTCAGCAATATTTACGGCAAAGTCCCTCGCCACAACAAGATACGCATTAAGGCTCTCAATGAGAACGGCGAAGAGGTTCGCTTTAAGGCAGAAGGCTTCCTCGCCCGCGTTATTCAGCACGAAGTTGATCACACAAATGGTATTGTTTTCATTGATCACATTCATGATCAAACTGATGCATTCTATACTCTCGACGAGAAAGGCGAGCTTGAACCACTCGATTATGATGAACATGTCAAAAACAGTCGTATTCTTTGGTAGCGGTCCCGTTGCTGCAAAATCACTCGCGTTTCTCGCGAGTCACTTTGAGATTGAAACAGTCATCACAAAATCAGTTCCAGCACACCATAAGGCCGTTGCACCCGTCGAGGAACTAGCCAGTCGCCTGTCTCTGCCGATATTATTTGCAAATACAAAGCGTGAACTGGATATAGTCGTTGCGGAGCACAGTTTCACAAGCGGCCTCGGCGTCATTATTGATTACGGCGTCATCGTCTCTCAATCGGTTATCGACACGTTTGAGCTTGGTATCGTAAATAGTCACTTTAGTCTTCTGCCGGAGTGGCGCGGTGCAGATCCAATCACTTTTTCAATCCTGAGTGGCCAACCAAAAACAGGCGTCAGCCTTATGGTCATCGATGAGGGCCTTGATACAGGTACATTACTTACTCAAAAAAACCTCGCCATTGAACCGAATGACACCACACCAACACTCACCGATAAGCTTATCAACCTCAGTAATGACCTCTTACTTGAATACTTACCTCAATATCAGGCTGGCAAATTAAAACCTCATAGCCAACCTCATCCAGACCATGCGACATTTTCACGCAAGCTCACAAAAGCCGATAGCATCCTCGATTTTACAAAGCCAGCACACGTGCTTGAGTGCGAAGTTCGCGCCTTTTCAGGTTGGCCAAAAAGTCGCATGGTCTTCGGCAGCCACCAAATTATCGTGACAAAAGCCCACGTTGAGGGAGATACAAAAAAGACACCGCTTTCCATTGTTTGTGGTGACGGTGCCTTTTTGGTGATTGATGAGCTTATAGCCCCAAGTGGCAAAACGATGACTGCTGATGCGTTCTTACGTGGCTACGCAGCCGGTTGATCGCTGCCAAGGATTGTGTCGCGGCTCGTGGCTATTTCTTTCTTTAGCTCATCGAGTACTGATGCAACAACGTCGCGGTAATCAGGACGATTAACCTCGAGCCATTTTGTGGCTGCGTACTCTGCGCGAAGGCCTGGGTCATTCACATCAAGCCCAGTCGCCTGCTGAATACGTGAGAAAGACTCGTCGTTGTGATATTCCGGAACATGAGCCGCGAGCCAACCAACAACAACATCGTCTTTTCGATCAATAATCGCTTCAAACTCTTCAAGCTGCGCATCGCTCATGCCATCGGATAGTTTCGTACCAACTCGAAGCTCTAGCTCGTCATAAATATGCTGTAAAAATGCTTTTTTCTGTTCTTCAGGCAAATCCTGTAGGCCTACATCTGCTAAAAATTTATCGTCAAGTTGGAACATTTCACTACTCCTTGATTTTTATTCTGTATGTATTGTAACACCCCGTAGCCGGCTATCGCTATAACTAGGCAAGTGTCCGTTTAACGAGCTCACGTGTGAAGAATTCGAGCTTGTCGCCTTCTTCAAGTTGGAGCTTACGGTTTGTCTTAAGGCTTAGTCCACACATTTCGCCTTCAAAGACTTCTTTGGCTTCTTGTTGCTGGCGTTGGACCTTGGTGACTTCAACTTCAGCCAAGCTCTCATCACCGCGCTTTACGCGGGTAAGTAAGCCAGGCATCACCTTACCGCTCGTTACTTCACCACCTGCAATAATCTCATCCTTGAGTGTACGGAAAACTCCCTTAATAGTGAGGGCGCCGATTTCAGTCTCAACCACTTCAGGTGCAAGCATTGCTTCCATTGAAGCTTTGGCGTTATCAAGCAGTTCATAAATCACTTTATAAAGACGAACTTGTACTTTGTCGCGAGCTGCAAGCTGCTTCACGGCAGGCGGAAGCTCAACGTTAAAGCCATAAATAATTGTCTTCGCATCGGCCGCAAGGCGCACGTCGTTTTCAGTAATGTGCCCAACACCGCTACCGATGACCCGAAGAGCAATTTCACCCTTTGTATCAATCAGGCGCAAACTATCAATAACTGATGTAAGCGACCCTTGTACGTCGGCTTTTACAATCACGTTCAGATCTTGTGTGTCGTGCTGTTGATTCATCATCTTGAGCATATCAGCACCCGTCACGTTTGTACTGGCGGCGTTTTTCTCATTCTCAATGCGAGCAATTGCAACGGCAGTTCGGGCTTCTTTTTCACTTTTTACAATCGTAAACGTATCACCAAACTGCGGAAGTTCTTTCAGACCAGTGATCGTCACTGGTGTTGAAGGCCCAGCTTCTTTGAGTGTCTTACCCGCAAAATCAAGTAGCGTTCGCACCTTACCGTACGCAGTTCCGGCCACGAGGAAATGTCCTGGACGAAGCATACCCTGTTCAACGAGCAGCCCAACAACTGAGCCACGACCGACTTCCATGTGTGATTCAATCACAAGACCTTCAGCTGGCGTATCAATATCAGCTTTTAGCTCCTCTAGATCGGCCACAAGCAGCACCATGTCGAGGAGCTTATCAATCCCGGCACCAGTCTTCGCGCTTACTTCAACCATGACTGTGTCACCACCCCATTCTTCTGGGTTAAGACCATGTTCGGTTGCAAGCTGTGTCTTCACAAGTTGTGCATTAGCCGCTTCTTTATCCATCTTGTTAATAGCGACAACGATCTTAGCATTGGCAGATTTTGCAAAACGAATCGCTTCAATTGTCTGTGGCTTCACACCGTCATCGGCTGCAACCACAATAACTACAACGTCGGTCAAAGTTGCACCGTGCTGACGAAGGGCTGCAAAAGCCTCGTGACCAGGAGTATCAAGAAGCGTAATCACACGGTTGTTACGAGTAGTCTGGTAGGCACTAATATGCTGCGTAATACCACCGGCCTCACCGTCAACTGCCTTCGTTTTAAGGATTGCGTCAAGCAGGCTTGTCTTACCATGATCAACGTGACCCATCACGGCCACAATTGGTGGACGAGCAACGGCGTTATCGGATAATTCGTGAACTTTGCGGTCACTGAGTGTCGCTGCAGCTTTTCGCTCGAGCTCAACATCAAGACCTAGTTCTTCAACAATAATAGACGCCGTTTCGAAATCAATTCGCTGATTAATAGTGGCAACGATGCCGTTCTTAAACAGCTCACCAATCAAGTTTGTGACTGGCAGATTGAGTGTTTCAGCAAGCTCGCCTACAGTAATCGTATCGGCAACGACAATGATTTTTTCGGCCATGGTGAATGCTCCTTTCTGCCTGTCACACTACATGAGTTGTAACGAGGGTTAGTTTATTTTTTGCTTTTTTGGTTCAGGCTCAATGAAATTTTGCGGCTCTCTTTTTCAATATCAAGCACGACAAATTCTTTGCGTTCGTTGAGCGTAAAGACCTTCTCAGGATCTTGATCGTCGCCTGTTCCGAGTTCACTCACGTGGACAAGCGCTTCAACAGCTGGGCTGATCTGCACAAATGCACCAAATGGTGTGATACGAGTAACAGTACCTTCTACTTTGTCGCCAGGTTTAAACTGGTCAACTTCGCTCATCCAAGGATCTTCAGAAAGCTGTTTGATGCTGAGGCTGAGGCGATCTTTGTCGATAGCGATAATCTTTGCGTCGATTGTTTGACCAACTTTTACGTAGTCGCTCGGGTTGTTCACACGTTCCCATGAAATTTCTGAAATGTGCACAAGACCTTCGATTCCTTCAACGTTTACGAACACGCCGAAGTCAACAACACCAGTCACAACACCCTTTACCTTGTCGCCAATAGCAAGTTTTTCGAAGCGTGCAGAAAGACCATCTTTAATCGCTTCTTTTTCGCTAAAGATCAGCTTGTTTGCCTTGCGATCGCAGTCAAGGATACGAACCTTAAGTGTTTGACCGATAAGGACATTCAAACGTTGCAAGATTTCATCTTTGTCACTCGAACCAACACGTGGGTAATGTTCAGCTGAAAGTTGAGAAACTGGCAAGAATCCACGAACGCCGTCGTATTCAACGAGTAGTCCGCCACGGTTTGCATCATATGGAGAAACGTCGATAATTTCGCCACTTTCCATGCGAGCTTGTACTTCGTCCCAACCACGATCTTTCGCAGCTTTACGGAGTGAAAGTAGTGCGTAGCCGTTGTCGAGTTCAGGATCGACAATACTTGCTGTTACTTCGTCACCGATGTTAAGAGCACGAGAATAACCAACTTCACGACGCGGAACAAGACCAATACCTTGTGCGCCAAGGTCGATTAATACCTCGTGTTTACGAATTGATAAAATTGTTCCAACGATTACTTCGCCGGCTGCGAGTTGCTTAACGCTATCATCAGCGGTAGCGAGCAAATCATCCATTGTTAATGTGGCTTTTGTTGCCATAAGTCTAAGTAGACTCCTTCCTTAATTAATATTATCGAAGCACAAGATAAGACAAGTGAGCTCCTCGATTACCTTCATTGTACCTCAGTTGAGGGGATAAGTCAAAGGGAGCGAGACAGTGCACGGCGCGAACGTACAAACGCAACTGACGTGCCCATAAGCATGCCAATCGCAAGCATTGTCACAATCGAATTTGATGGACCGGTTGTTGGCAGTTCACTCGAGCTTGTGGCGGTCGTGGTTGTGCCAGCTGTCGTTGCCTGGTCAGTCGTTGTTGACGTCGTCGAAGTCTGAGAAGCTTGGTTTGCAGCTACCTGAGCAGCTGTTGTTGCCTTCCTTGCAGCGTCTGCCCGATCCTGCGCAGCCTTTTGATCAGCTGCCAGCTTGTTTGCGGCTGCGATTGCCTGATCACGACGCGCAGTGATGCCGCGTTGTTGCACAAAATAGATAGCACCCAGGGTCACAGCAACCAAAATCGCTGCAATCACAATGAAAGATAATATAGCCCCACCCTGATCGCTTCGTCGCTTCGACATAATTCACACCTCAGGTTATTTTCTTTACTATACCCCGCTTCCACCCCTTATGCAAGCACACGCAATATATGGTAGCGCGGGTGACAGTCAGCGGGGCAGACCGACTGGCAGTACCCGAAGCGCCAAAGGGCCACGTATGATAAACTAATAGCATGTTAGTGACAGTCGATACAGGGGGCACGAAGACGCTGGTGGCCAGTTTCTCGGAGGATGGTAAGATCACTCAGAGCGTGAAGTTCGCGACTCCTAAAAAATCGCCTGAATACATCTCAAAGCTCACCGAAACCATCTCTTCAATCGTGAATCCCGACGACATTGACGCCATTGTCATCGCCCTTCCGGGTGTCATTTCTGACGACGGCATTCTCCTCAATGCCGAGAATCTTCGTTGGCATGATCTCGACATGAAAAAAGAGCTGAAAAGCTTCTTTGACGGCCCAGTACTCGTTGAAAACGATGGTAATCTTGCAGGTCTTGGTGAAACAAGACAACTGAGCGCTATTCCTGCTACCTGCCTCGGTATCGCCATTGGCACCGGCATTGGAACAGGTATTATTACCAACGGGAAAATTGACCCCAATTACCGTAAATCAGAGGGTGGCCTCATGGTGCTCGAACACGACGGCGTCATGAAAATCTGGGAAGATTTCGCCTCTGGACGTGCCATTACGCTCGCCTACAGCCAATACGCACACGATATTACCAGTAAACACACCTGGAACGAGATCGCAGTTAATATCAGTAAGGGCCTTTTGGCGCTTATTCCGACGCTTCGCCCAGATGCAATCATCATCGGTGGCAGCATTGGCACCTATTTCGATAAGTACCATGACAAGCTCGTGGCAACGCTCACCGAGGCTCTCCCGTCTCATATTGATGTGCCGCACATTATTAAAGCCTCATTCCCCGAAGAAGCCGTTATTTATGGATGTTACTACTATGCCCTCGACAGTCTCGCTAATTCAGCGGCTTAAAACCGACTACCCTACCCTGTTGTTTGTGAGAGGCAATGATTTCTCATGGTCTCCAAGCGATCAGACGGTCTATTACAAAGACGAAGCTGGCTCAGACGCCTTTTTACTACACGAACTGTCCCATGGCCTCCTTCGCCACTCCGAATACAACCGAGATATCGAGCTTATTGCCATGGAGCGTGCTGCCTGGGATAAAGCCAGTGAACTCGCTTCCGTATACAACCAGAAAATCGACGAATCACTCATCGAAATAACGCTCGATTCCTACCGCGACTGGTTACATGCCCGTAGTACGTGCCCGAACTGTAGCGCAACAGGCCTACAAACCAAAAAACAGATCTATACCTGCCCTGCCTGTAATCATTCCTGGCGCGTCAACGAAGCCCGCGTCTGCGCTTTGCGTCGTTTCTCCATATAAAAATACGCCCATATAGGGCGTATTTTTAGTGAAACTAACCGAGGTTAGGCTTCAACAGTTACAGTAGTCTTCTTGCGACGACTAATGCGGCCACCTTTAGCACCAGCGATACGCGCTAGTTCTGGGTTAGCGGCAAAACCACCAGTTCGGCCGTTACGACCGCCCTTTGCACCAATCTTCGCGTAGAAGTTTGGGTCTTTTGCTAGGTTCTTTTGTGCAGCTAATTTGCCGCCAGCTTTTGTTCCTGCCATGATTGTTTCTCCTCTTAATTAAAAAGATTTCCACGTGCTCTTCGCACTGGAAACCCCCTTTGTTACCTCACACATGATATGTGTATACCTTGTATTCTAGCATAGCATAGGCACTTTGTCAATATGTACATAAGCACTTTTTTATTATCATGCTACTGTTGCATATATACGGTCTGTGCGATATTATAAGTAAGCACCTGTTTGAATCCAAAATTATGATTCAAAAAAGAACGACCACATCTGCGAGATTGGTCGTTTTTTATTCCCAAAGAGATATTTGACATATTAACAAACTTATGCTAATATGAGTACATCCTATTATAAACATAAAAATAGATAAAAAATCAGCATGAGTGAATTTGCACCTACACTAATCGAAACAGAAACCCCTCACGAACAGAATGAGGCAACTATTATCGAATTTCCTACTGCCCCTGATGAATCGAAGCGTTTTGAAGATAAAGACTTCGCTTACGACACAGCTCAGTTAGAAGATATCCAAAGAGAAGCTGTAAACGACGCTCGAGCTGACGTAGAACGCGCGTTAGCCCAAGACTCACCTCTTGTCGATAAGTACAGAGCAAAGCTTACAAATGCCGAAGTAGGGCTTAAGGTTAACTCGGCCGAGGCAGAGAAGTTCTATGACCGACACTATAGGCAACATCAAAAGCCAAAAACAGACGATCTACGCCTCGCAGCATAAACAGTTTAGCCAAAGAAAAAGACCATCCTATTCGGATGGTCTTTTTATAATTCGGCACCGTGCTAGTTTCCCACTTGTGGCAGTATAATCGCCGCTGCTGAGCTTGACTTCTGTGTTCGGAATGAGAACAGGTATTTCCCCAGCGCCATGGGCACCGAAGTAAGGTTTGAGACGCTTTCTAGCCGATAATAAAAAATCGCTGAGTGGTTCTCGAAACCTTGCTTCGATGTCCAAACTAATTGGACACGGTATTTTGAATGTAAGTTCTTTTAAAAACTGACGCGTTGATGAATATGATTATCATCAATTACTAGTTAAGTCTACCTTATCACCTCTGTTAATGCAAGCATTAGC
>DIZB01000029.1 GCA_002427805.1 Candidatus Saccharibacteria bacterium UBA6039 | reverse complement strand
GAAATACATAGTAGCCGGCTTCAGATTTTTTGATACACCTGAAGTGCCTGTTTGTTTGATGTTAATAAGGCCACCAATAAAGTTGACGTCAGTCGACTGTTGCAGGATATAACTAGTCGCTCCAGGTACTGGGTCCCAACTATACGATACCTGGGTATTTGAAGTTGCCGTAACCTTAAAGTTTGATGGTACAACCGATAAGATTGCAGTTCGCATCTGTATTGGCGTAGACCACTTACCTTCTTTCGTCTTATTCATGCCTTCAACCCGAATGTAGTACAGTGTTGATTGCTTCAGACCATCGCAATTTCCTGTCGTCACTGTATAGCGCGTCGTGACAACATCGTTTTTAAACTGATCGTCGCTTGCACACTGCACATTATAGGCTCTTGCGGCCACAGCCGCATTCCAAGACACCGCAATAGTGTTAGGCCCAACACTATTAATCGTCAAACCGGCAGGTGCTGATGGCGCAATGTCTGTACCGTTAACGCAACTATCTGCCTGCGGACCTTGCTGGCTCGTTTCTGAATCAATATGAAACGTAATCGGCTTATTGTTATATTCTGCCGTACCGTCGATACAATACGATACACCATCAAAACTACCACCACCACTAATTTTCACTCCATCACTAGGCTGTGCTGCCGTAGGGATAGCTGCAGGATACGCCTTCGTTTGATCACGTCCTGCTTCCATACCTTCACCCACTTTAATAAGATCATTTTTAATGCGTGTCACAACTGCTTGACGTTGAATCGCATAAATGCCAACAACCGCCGCTATCGCTACTACTAAAACGATAATAATTGATCCGATAATGATTGTGCGCTTTCGTGGATGAAAATTTCTAAACATTTTTTTGCTCCTTAATACTTAATGACGAATAATTTAACGATACTTGGCTGAATAACATTAAATGCCTGGCCACCTCCCGTTGACTGGTTTGTAGCCGTTGTTGCTGAGGTTGCCGTACCACCGCCAGTTACTATAAGGCGACCACCAAAACCTTGACCCGGAGTTGATGCACCATAACCTGCAGCCTCTGAACCTGATGGATAGAGTGTTACGGTAGTAGAATGTGGGTTCTGAATATGGGTGTGATTTGCCATCTCAGAAAGAGACATAAGATGTGTTTTCTCTCCATACTTTTCACCCATTGTATTAAATTCTGCATCCGAGGAATTAAGGTTCACACTCACTCGCCCTCTTGAGTCTGGCAAGTTAAAAGTCGTTGAGCCATCGCCTGCTCCATAGGTTGTACCAATCATCGAAAAAAGACTTGCGTAGGTACTACGGGATACAGCCGAACCATCTTCAGCCAAATACCCTGATGGTGCTGCAGACCAATACCCAGCAACTGATGTTCCTACACTTACGTTTGTTGCTGTGCCTGTGGCAGCTGTGTATTTTATCGCTGAAACCTTAACAATTGAAGGTTGAATCACATTTTCTGATGCATTGCTTCCAGTTGATTGATTTGTAGCAGTCACGGTTGTCACTGGATAGCTACTATTACCAACAATAACTCGATCAACAAAACCGCCCCCTAGATTTATTCCGTATGGATTGGCTTCACTGCCGGACCAATAGAATCCAATTGAATGAGTGTGCGGATTTTGAATATGAGTATGGGAAGGCATTTCATTTACTGTCATAGTGTGTGCTTTTTCACCGTATTTCTCACCTATCGTGTTGAATTCTGAGTCACTAGGGCTCAGATTGACACTCACGCGGCCACGCGAATCGGGTAGGTTAAACGTACTAGAACCATCTCCGGCACCATAGGTTGTACCGATGACTGCGAACAGGTCTGAGTAGGTGTAGCGAGAAACAGCCGAGCCGTCCTCAAGTAGAAAACCTTGTGGAGCTGATGTCCAATAGCCTTCAATCGAAGTTGCGACAGCAAGCGAACCATAACTATTATTTGTTGTCCCACTACTATTTTGAGTCACCCACGCACTCGTTCCATTAGCATTTGTGGCATCGACACGACAATAATACGTTGTTGATGGCGTAAGATTAGAAACAGTTGCCGTCACGGTTGGAGAGTTTACTGTCGTTGACTGTAGACCCAATATGAAACCGGCGTCTGAGGCACATTGAACGTTATAGGTAACGACATTAGTTCCGGCGGTCCATGAGAGGGATACATAGGTGCCCCCTACAGCTGTAAACACAAGAGCAGATGGTGCGCCAGGCGCTGGTAAACCGGGTCTCGTTGCACAGGTGCCGGAAAGTGCTCCTTGGTCTTTGCTTTCGGAAGCTAAGTAGTAAGTAATCGTACTATCGCTTGTCGCCGTCGCGTCGAGACAGTATGCAGTCGCGCTAAGGCTTGTCGGAGTTAAACTTGTGCCTGTGCTTACTGTAAAAAGAGCATTTAGGGCGCCCGATGTTGTCGGGTAGCCACCATTAAAGTTTTTTGAGCTTTCAAGTGCCGCCGATAGACCATTAAGATCACTTTTGACTTGTGAAGCGAGTGTTGTATGCCTCCAGCCGCTGTAACTAACTATCACGATACCAGCGATGATCTCAATGACTGCGATCACAACAAGAAGTTCTACAATCGTAAAGCCTTTTTTGGTTATCGCAAACTTACCTAATTTTCCCACGTGTAAACTTCCTATATAACAGTACTGTCACTATAGCATAAGGGTTATAGACCCTGCAAATAGCAAGAAGTTCGAACATCTACCTAGTATTTAATAGCGAATGATTTAACGATTGATGGTTGTATAACGTTAAACGCTTGTCCGCCACCCGTGTTTTGATTCGTTGCAGTCTCAGAGCTCGTTATAGCGTGATAACTACCGCTTTGACCGCTTTGGCCATCAATATTACCTGATGGAGCAGATGCCGCTGTGCCGTATGTACCACCCGTGTTAACACCCGCAAACCCATCAATATGGCTATGTGCATTTTGTATATGTGTATGAGAAGCCATTTCGGCGATTGTCATAAGGTGTGTTTTTTCACCATACTTCTCACCCATTGAATTAAATTCTGCATCGCTTGGGCTAATGTTAACACTCACTCTACCGCGAGAATCCGGAAGGTTAAAGGTTGTCGAGCCATTACCAGCTCCATAGGTTGTACCAATAAGTGCGAATAGGCTGGCATATGTTGTTCGTGATACCGCTGAGCCGTCTTCCGCTAAGTAGCCCGTTGGCGCCGAAGACCAATAACCACTAATTGATGTTCCGGGGACGACATTGGTCGCCGTGCCAGTTGCGGCAGTATACTTAATGACAGCCAATTGCACAATCGAAGGTTGAATAACATTTTCAGGCAGCCCACTACCGGCACTTTGATTGACTGCTACCTCGGAGCTGAAATATGGATGGTATGCCGTACTCTGACCATTTTGGCTGGCGTTAATATTGCCAGCCCCAATTGTTGCAACCCCAAAGCTAGCGTTGCCATTGACGCCAGCAAATCCCTCAACATGGTTATGTGGGTTTTGAATATGCGTATGTGACGGCATTTCGTTAACTACCATCGTATGTGCTTTTTCACCATACTTTTCACCCAACGTATTGAATTCTGAGTCCGATGGACTCAAGTTAACATTGGCTCTTCCGCGAGAATCAGGGAGGTTGAAGGTTGTTGAGCCGTCACCTGCGCCATAGGTTGTTCCAATAGCAGCAAAAAGTGCTGAATATGTTGCTCGTGATACTGCTGAGCCGTCTTCAGCCAAGTAGCCAGATGGTGCCGATGACCAATAGCCATTTACAGACGAAGCGATTGGTAGGGTTGCAGCACTCGTATCAATTGGTGAGTACTTAATTGCGAATGTCTTTACGATAGAAGGCTGTACAATATTGTGAGCAACACTGCCCCCTGTGTTCTGATTCGTAGCAATAGTTGGACTCGTATAGTCATGGTAAATCGTATTTTGTCCATTTTGTCCATTAATGTTTCCTGCTATCGAAGCACCCGGATAACCAGTAATATCTATAACGCCGTACGATGCTCCTGCGTTCACACCAGCAAAGCCACTAACATGCGTGTGGGCATTTTGAATGTGAGTGTGGCTCGGTAGTTGCAACAATGTTTGAACATCTGTCTTCGTACCATAGGTCTCACCGATTGTATTAAACTCCGCATCCGTTGAGTTCAAATTGACAGGCGTTCGTCCGCGAGAATCGGGGAGATTAAATGTACTCGAGCCATCACCCACTCCATAGGTCGTACCAATGATTGCGAACAAGTCTGCATATGTGTAACGTGAAACAGCCGATCCATCCTCAAGCAAGAAGCCCTGTGGAGCTGATGTCCAGTAGCCTTCGAGCGAAGTCGCTACTGCGAGTGAACCATAGGTATTATTTGTCGTCGAGCTACTACTTTGCGTTATCCATGCGCTCGTTCCATTAGCATTTGTAGAGTTCACACGACAATAATACGTTGTTGATGGCGTAAGCCCAGAAACAGTTGCAATCACAGTTGGTGAGTTTACTGTCGTTGACTGTAGACCCAATATGAATCCAGCATCAGACGCACATTGAACGTTATAGCTTACAGCATTTGCGCCTGCAGTCCATGATAGGGACACATACGTTCCACCTGTCGCTGTAAATGCCAAACCAGACGGCGCACCGGGTGCAGGGAGACCAGGTCTCGTTGCGCAGGTTCCGGAGAGCGCTCCTTGATCTTTACTCTCAGAAGCCAAATAGTACGTAATTGAACTGTCACTGGATGTAGTTGCATCAAGACAATATGCAGTTGCTCCGAGGCTTGTTGGTGTGAGTGTTGTACCAGAGCTAACAGTGAAAAGTGCATTAAGTGCTCCTGCAGTTGTTGGGTAACCGCCAGTAAAGTTTTTTGAACTTTCGAGTGCTGCCGAAAGACCATTAAGATCACTTTTTACTTGAGATGCGAGAGTCGTGTGTCTCCACCCGCTATAGCTAACGACAACGACACCGGCAATAATCCCAATCACTGCAATCACAACAAGAAGTTCAACAACCGTAAAACCTTTTTTGATTCTTGCTAAATTGATCAATTTACCCACGTGTAGCACACCCTTTATAAGTAGTACCATCACTATAGCATAAGGGTTATGTCACCCGCAAATACTGAGATACTTGTTTCGCTTTAGCCTCACCAATTGTGTCAATTAACTGCTTAAGGGTTGCCACCTCCACGGCCTTAACGCTGCCAAACGTACGTATGAGTTTCCGGCGAGTTGCTGGACCAATACCTGGTATTTCCTCTAACTTGCCCTCCGTTTGTTTGGCACGCTTCAGAACCGTATGATAACTGATCGCAAAGCGGTGAGACTCGTCCCGAACACGCTGAAAAAGCTTTGTTACATCGGAGTAACTTGAAAAAGTGTCAGTTCCACGTAGGTTACCTGAGTGTGAAGAAGCGTTCCGCTGCCCGGGGTGAAGATTCACAATATAATAGTCTCCCGACGTCGTTACATCGATACTCTCGGTTGGTGTGCGTCGAAATTCATCTAACTTAGCGGTTGAAATATTTGAGCGTGTTCCATGGACGATAAGTTCTTCCTCACGCTTAGCAATGCTTATCATTGGAATTTTTATACCGCGTTCCTCAAGTGCCTTTAATGCAGCATCAAGCTGACCTTTGCCGCCATCAATCACCATTAAATCTGGCACTCCCCACGCTTTCATATTTTTCTCACTCGTCCTACGGCCAATCGTTTCCTGCATATTATAATAATCATCATTTTGTTCAATACGGGTTTTAAACTTGCGATAACTCGCACGGTCACTCACACCGTTACTAAATACCACCATACTTGCAACAACATTTGTTCCACTCATGTGAGAAATATCATAGCCTTCAATCCGAGCTGGGATTTTTGGTAATTCGAATAAGTCTGCAATACTGCTCAGAGCCTTGTCCTTAGAGATATCAAGAAACTCACGGTCACCGAACATAATTCGCTGCTGGAGCTCTTTAAGGTCACGAATTTTGTTGCGAAGCAGTGCTGCATTTTCAAAGTCATGAAGCTTTGCGGCCAGATGCATTTCTTTTTCAATTTCCTTTGATAGTGCTTTGCGGCCACCCTGCATATAACGAATGAGTTTTCGCAGTGTTTTTTTATAATCTTCACTGCTTGTACCTGGTCGTGGACTAAGCCCAATGTGGACATCAAGGTCGGCACGTTCACTGCGCTTTGGTGTCGACGTATAATATGGAAAAACTTTACGTAAATAGCGAAGCGCCTTTTTCACCGCATAGCCATTAAAATACGGTCCAAAATATTCGGCTCCATCGTCACTTGGGTTACGTGTATATGAGATTGTTGGCCACTCGCTTTTCATATCAATGCGCACAAACAGCTGAGACTTATCATCGCGCAGCAAAATGTTAAAACGAGGCATATAGCGTTTCACCATTTCACTTTCAAGGAACAGTGCATCAATTTCGCTTTCCGTTTCAATCCAGTCAGTATCGTCAATTTCTGCTACAAGTGCTCTTGTTTTCACATCCATATCACGGGTACTTTGAAAGTACTGCTTAACGCGGTTTTTCAGGACGGCTGCCTTACCGACATAGATAATTTCGCCTGTTGTATCTTTATGAAAATAAACCCCGCTACTGCGTGGTAATGTTTTGAGTTTATCTTCAAGCTTTGCGTTCACACTATTATTATACCGTGCTAAGGCTCATCGCATTCGTCCGGCACAACTCGCTATGAAAGAGGAGGTTAGGGTTTTGCTTACAGTTTAAACAAATAAGCACAAGTTCGTTACAATTCGCCCAGGCACAGTTTTCAAAATTATTTGTCGAGCCACCGCAGTGACTACACGTGCCGATCACTTTTGCATGATCGCTAAAGTCAACCGTCATACGCTCATCAAAGACGCGTAGACTACCCTCCCACAAACCGTCGTCACCGTAGCTTTCACCATATTTCACAATGCCACCATCAATCTGATAGACCTCATTAAAGCCACGTTTTTTCATCATAGCCGAAATCACTTCACAGCGTATACCACCAGTACAGTAGGTGACTATCTTCTTGTCTTTTAGGTCGTTATATTTGTCGCTCTCAAGCTCATTAATAAAATCACGAGATGTATTCGTATTCGGTACAACTGCATTCCTAAACTTACCAATCTTCGCTTCGTGTTCATTTCGTCCATCGAAGAAAACAACGTCGTCGCCATATTTCTCAACGAGTTCGTGCACCTGTTTTGGCTTTAAATGAATACCACCACCAACAACGCCCTTGGCATCGACATCAAATTCGTCTTCACTATTTTGAAAACCTACAAGTTCACGGCGAACACGTACAGACATACGTGGAAAGTCTTCTTTTTTACCATCGCTCCACTTGAAGACAATGTTTTTAAACGCAGCAAATTGTTTTGTTGCCTTAACGTATTTTTTAAGATCTTCTAGGTCACCACCAACTGTGCCATTTATTCCTTGATGCGAAATAAGAACCCGGCCATGCAAGTTAAGACTGTCACATAACGTTTTTTGCCACAGCTTAAGAGTGATTGGATCGACAATCGGCGTGAACATATAATAGAGCAGGATTTTTTGCATAACGAAAGTATATTATATCACTTTTTAGAGCGTAGGTCTTGGTATTCACCCCATACAAGCCAGATAATAACAATATCGAGGAATGTGAAGAGACCCATGCCAATACTTGGCTGGATAATAAAGACGTATACTTGGTAGATAAGAAATAGAACTAAGATTGCGAGAGCAATTGGGTATGCCTTCACAATTTCTTTTAAGAGGCAGTACACAAGTGCCAATTTAACGAGCCCGTGCGTTATCAAAAAAAGAACTAAGAAGCCGAGCCCACTTCTTGAGAGATCATTATCAACGCGGGCTATATAGTCTGCAATAAAATGAGACACGCTCCCCTGGCGCTCACCAACTTCAACAGCCACAGCGCTAAGGACTATATGAACAAGCGACGGCGAGATAAGAAGAGCGATGCCCGTGACAAACTCAACGAGGCCATCAAAACCTTTAATTCCAACACCAATTTTATAGACGGTTTCAAACCATGGCTGTTCTCGTAATTTTTTTCGTGTCTCATTCATCTGCTTCTATTATAAACTTTTACTTGCTTTCTCACTATAGGTGAGTCATACTAATAGACATTATGACCCTTCTGGGGTCCTCTACTACTACAATTATTGAAACGTCTGACGACGTAAAGGAGACATTTTGGAGACGAGTCCAATGCACACAATTAAACTTTTTATTGAGGCTGCTATGCAGTACCCAAAGCGAACCGTGTTTGCGATCACAAACTCTGGGCTAACGTCAATTACGTCCGCCTTCGTTGGACCACTCATTATCGCATCACTTTTACAGCAGCTCCAAGCGGGTAATCTCAACTTCAGTTCAGCTTGGCCAGCATTAGTTTTATACGGTCTTACG
>DIZB01000013.1 GCA_002427805.1 Candidatus Saccharibacteria bacterium UBA6039 | reverse complement strand
ACCTATGCAACCTGGTGGATTCGCCAGGCGATTACACGTGCGATTGCCGACCAAGCTCGCACGATTCGTATTCCTGTACACATGGTTGAAACAATTAACAAATTACTCCGTACGCAGCGTCGTATGACTCAGGAACTCAACCGTGAGCCAAGCATAGAAGAACTCGCTAAAGAGCTTGAGATGGAACCAGACAAGGTTGAATACGTTATTAAGATCAAACAAGACATTACATCACTCGATGCTGGTGTTGGACGTGATGGTGAAGACGAAGATTCAGTACTCGGTGACTTTATTGAAGATGAAGATGGTGCGACGCCAGAAGAGTCTGCGACCTCACAGCTTCTAAAAGAACAAGTACAATCGATTCTTTCAACACTTAGTGACCGCGAACAAAAGATCGTGAAGATGCGTTTTGGACTTGAGAACGGTAAGTCACACACTCTCGAAGAAGTTGGTCAAGAATTTGCCGTCACGCGTGAGCGAATTCGTCAGATTGAAGCTAAGGCACTTGCCAAACTTCGTAAGCACAAGGATGCTAAGAAACTTCACGAATATTTAAGCTAGGAGTCTTATGTTACTACCTGAAATTGTTGGGATTGCTGGTACAAATGCATCGGGTAAGGACACCCTGGGAGAGCTGCGCGCAAAACTATCTGGCGCACAAATGGTCAGCCTCAGTAATATTTTACGCGAAGAGCTTGATCGTCGCGGTATTACACATGAGCGCAAAAATCTTGGTGCGCTTGGAGATGAGTGGCGCACAGAATTCGGCTTTGGTGTGCTCGCCGAGAAAACAATTGCTGCATATTTTGAAAATGGCAATGGTAAGGGAATATCACTGACGAGTATTCGTCACCCAGAAGAAGCTCGTGCGATAAAGAAGCATGGTGGGATTATCATTTGGATCGATGCTGACCGCAGAGTCCGTTATGATCGTATTAACAATCGTCCTGTTGATAGGATTGAAGATAAGGTCACCTTTGAAGAATTTTGCGCACAAGAAGACGCTGAAATGGAGCCAAATGACACTAACACGATGGATATGGGAGCTGTAAAAGCACTCGCAGACGTGTATATCGATAATGATTTTTCGTCACCAGAAGCCTACGAGGAATTTTTAGTTAAAGAATTCGAACTCGCTTAAACTCGAAATTCAATTTCTTCAAGTACTGCATCGATACTGGCGTAAAAGTCTTCGAGATTACCATTATTACTGATAAAATGGTCGGCAAACGCAATCACGCCACCGATATTGTCATTTTCAATCTCGTGCCAATCGCGTTCAGTCGCCTCTGTTTCAGTCAATGCCACATTTTCACGTACGGTTAGTCGGTGGTGGCGAAGGTGCTTATTTGCTATGAGCCCAATCACAATAAGATCACTATGAAACTGTTCTTTCAGCTCTTTATACTGCTGCCAGGTTGAAGGTCCGTCCTCGATAATGTGATGTTGCCCGGCATTTTCAAGATTATCGATTTGCGAAGCATCAGTATGTGTTACTTTTGGAAAGCCTTTATCTGCAAGATAATTAACAGCTGTCGTTTTACCGCTGCCAGCTAAGCCGACAAAGGCGAGGATTTTTATATTTTTGTCATAACTCATGAGGCTTATTGTAGCAGAATAATAAGCTCACGCTTGCGGCATTGAAGTAAGGGGATTATTCTACGTCCATGGCAATAAATCGATTCAGAGATACGACTTTCGCTCCTGAGGCGCCGCCACGAGTGAGTGCGGTGGATATCAGGAGAGAATTAAGCGTTAGTATCCAAGAGTTAGTGCGATCAGGACTTGATAAGGAAACTATCAATTGGGCCATAAGTTGTAGCCAGACGATGGATCCGAAGACAAAACAGCTCGCGACTTTTTACATTGCGACACGTCTTGGTGACGGGCGAATAGATGCCCCGCAAATGGTCAATGATCTTGATACGCTACAGGCAGCTAAGGTAGGGATTGCTGAAGTTGTGAAGATGACGATACAGCTTCGAAGGCACTGGAACGGCGAAGAAACCTCAACATATGTCTAGGCATGCATGCATTTATTCCGTTTATGCTTGCAATCTCACTTGTGGTCCGTCAGTATAAATAAAACTATCATTACGAATAGGAGATGGGTATGGCGGGATCAGAAGATTTATTAACAGATGCTGAACGACTTGCGATTACAAGTGGCGATGAACTTTTGGCTCGAGAAGTACTAAAGGTTGAGACTTTTATTGAAAAAGCTCGTACATTGGGTGAGCTTGCTGCGCTTACGGAAAGTCTTGGCTTGTCAAAACAAGCATCGAATGAACTTCTGGTAGCTTTTCGTGAGAGGATGGAGGGTATTGCTTTTGATCCTGCTCTTGAGCTAGGCCGCATTTTTAATAACGTGGCCGTATTATTACCTGCAAAACCTGATCTACAGACCGACCAAGCTGCTTTACTCGGAACGCCCCAAACCGTCGTCGCAATTGGAACAACGAAAATAGAAATGGCTGGAGTTGTTGCAGCTAATGCTACTCCTTTAGATCCAATAGAGAAGGGAGTCAAAAAAACTTCTGAGGCTAAATATGGCATAGGATCCGAAACGGCCTTAGACTATTTAGAGTCTTTAACGGATGGAAAATACGAAACATTTGATCTTTCAAAGGCGCCTGAACTCGCTGACGTAATTATGGATTTTGCTGCAATCCGTGTAAGAAAAGATAACCTAAACCATAAAGCGATTTTAGTGGGTATTCTGGAAGGATTAACTAAAAGAGAAATAGCAGACAGGCTACATATAACAATGGACGCTCTTAGCCAGCAAAAAAGCTACATACGGAAGAAAGTCTTAGAGAATCCACATAGAAGTGAGCTAGGTCCAATAATCGATAAAATTTTATCAAACATCGAAAACGACCTAGCATCGGAGGCTCTAGACCAGCCTAGTGATGTTTCATCGGAGCTCAGTGAGTTAGAGCACGACGTACCTGCTGCCACAACTGATGAACATATTGGAGAAAATACTAGTGAAGTATTAGAGAATAAGGTTGAGAAGGTTACAACAAAAAAACTTAACCAAAGCGCCTACGATTATCTCGCGCATAGCATGGGGCAGTTTGATGACGGACTCGTAAGTACTGATGATGCGGAACGGCTTGCTGACTTTCTTCTAGGCCTACGTAATCCAGCTACAAATACGAACAGAAAGGTTTTTCCTTATAAGCAAGCACTTGTCTATCGTTTTCAGAATATGACTCCTAAGGAGATTGGTGAACTTTTAGGTATAACTGGAGCAAATGTTTCAACATCTCTTGGCAATTTTCGGCTATACATTGAGACAAATGTCACTAAGGCTGACTTAGCGCGCTTATTTCAGAAGGCTTTTGGCGAAGAGACTGAGAGCATGTCTCAAGATATTAAAAACGCTCTGCAGCCCAAATATGTTCTAGAACAGAAGCCTACGCTCGCTGTGCCTCTTGCGCCTAAAAGTGTTAAGCCGCAGCCACCTAAGAGCACTTATATTGGCTTTGCAAATGGTGAAGAAGGCGCTAATAGGGTAGATGTTGAACTTGATGTTTATGGCCAAGGTGCACTCGTTAAGGCGTATGCCGAGATCTTAGATATTAACCTGGATCTTCAAGATAATTTGAAAAATTTTCTTAGCTTAGATACAAGGGGGTCATCATATATAACGGGTGAGCAGAAGAATAGAGTTGTTCAACGATTTAGGGATATGATCGAGATTAGGTTTAAGTCTTTTTATAACACTGAGCTTAAATTAGGCGAGATGGAGAAAGTCGCATTAACGAACACGCTTGGATGGGCATGTAAAGATGGTAAAAACTCCTACTTCCCGGGTATGCTTGTTTCGTCCTATACTCACTCAAAGGATGATGGTCGAATGCTGGAACGCGAAGAAGCAGCATTAGGTGCGTATAGAAAGCTCGCAGAAGCTTTTGAGCGTACGCGTCCTCGACCTGCACAAACTAGCGCCACTAAGTAGGCTATACTGGTATTATGAAGCGTTTGGTGTTGATCGACGGCATGTCCGTGTTTTACCGCGGGTATTTTGCCATGCCTGGGCTGAGTTTGAGTGACGGTACGCCAACTGGCGGAGTTTTTGGGTTTGCGAGCATTGCAATTGAAGTGATTAAAAAGCTCGAGCCTGACTATGTCGCAGTCGCCTGGGATATTCGTGGCACATCAACGGGTAAACGCAGCGAAATTTATGCAGACTATAAAGCTGGTCGTACCAAGCCCCCAGACGATTTTTATGCTCAGCTACCGATTTTGCACGCATTACTCGAAAGTTTTGGCTGGCCACTTTACGAACTAGATCAGTACGAGGCAGATGACATCATGGGAACCTTCTCGCTCGAAGCGGCCGAGAAGGGGATTGAAACGTGTATTGTAACAGGCGACTACGATATGATGCAGCTCATTTCACCGTCGACCAAAGTGTACATTACCAAGAAGGGTAGTGAGCTTATCTACTTTGATGACGCTGCATTCTTTGATAAATACGGTGTGCATGTTTCTCAGTTTGTTGATTACAAAGCACTTGTTGGTGACACGAGTGATAACATTCCAGGTGTGCGCAAAATTGGGCCTAAGGCTGCCGAAAAGCTACTCACAGACTATAAAGATCTCGATGGCATATATGAACATATTGATGAGTTAAAGGGTGCCCAAAAACAGTACTTGATTGATGATAAAGTAAATGCGTACATGAGCCAAAACTTAGCTCGTATTTTTTGCGACGTGCCTATTACACTCGACTGGAAAGAGGCGGATATTAACAATACTGACCTCCCGGCGGTTGCTGCTGAACTCCGCGAACTCGAGTTTCATTCACTGATTAAGCGGTTGCCGAAACATATGCAGGAAGTCGCCGATACGTCGCTGTATTTTCACGAGTCCGATGAAGTGAGTTTGAAGGAAGTACCGTGGCCAAGCCAGGTATCAATCGACGGACCTATGGTGTTACAGGTTGTTGACGGCGAGCTATGGGCAGCGTTCAACCAAGTATCTGTGAGCCACGAAAAAATAGCAGCTATTGATGCAAGTTTTTGGCGTGCGATTGAATTTGGGACGGTGATTGCCTACGACGTGAAGCAGGTATATCATGACCTTGCAGCACATACTATCTACCCGCGATTTAGCGATATTCATGATATACGTCAGGCGGCATTTTTGCTTGATCCACTGCGTCGTGACCGCAGTTTGGTAGGGCTTATTGGTGGGGAACTGGCAGGTCCCGCTGATGAGATAGCTGCGGCCTGGCAAATTTATGGCTGGCAAGTTGAGGCATTTACGCTTCACGACAAGATTGCACATATCGCGCAGAAATATGATTTCCCCCTTATTCACACGCTATTTCGTATGGAGCACGAGGGCATCAAAATCGACCCGACGCAGCTTGCAAAAATGAGCCTTGAGCTCGGCAGTGAACACGCAGAACTTGAAAAACAGATGTATGAAATGGCTGGCTATGACTTTAACATTGCGAGCCCGGCACAACTATCTGAAGTGCTATTTACGAAGTTGCAGCTCCCGACCGCTGGGATTAAAAAAGGTAAAACAGGCTATAGCACTGGCCAAAAAGAACTCGATAAATTAAAGGGCCAGCATCCAATTATTGAGCTCATTGAACGTACCCGTGAACTTGCGAAACTTAAGAACACCTACGTTGATACACTGCCACTGCTCGCTGATAAAAATCATCGTATTCACACCACATTCAACCAAGACGTCGCAAGTACTGGACGCCTCAGTAGCACTAACCCGAACCTGCAAAATATTCCAGTTCGTACCGACCTGGGTCGCAAGATTCGAACAGCCTTTGTACCTGAAAAGGGCAAGATATTTATTAGTGCTGATTATTCACAATTTGAGCTTCGCTTAGCTGCAATACTCGCTGGCGACACTGAAATGATTAACGACTTCAACGGTGATATTGATATTCACACCAAGACCGCCAGTGAGGTGTATGGGATCCCAATGGACGAGGTGACAAAACGCCAAAGGCGTGACGCTAAGGTGATTAACTTCGGTATCTTGTACGGTATGAGTCCACATGGCCTGAGCGCCGCAACCGGTATGGATTTTATTGAAGCCAAGAAGTTTATCGATCGCTATTTTGAACTTCGTGCACCAATCCGTAAGTATATTGATGATACGCTGGCACATGCCCGAGCCGACGGCTATGTCGAAACATACTTTGGGCGTCGTCGTCCAACGCCAGATATTTACAGCAGCAACTTTATGGTACGCCAAGGCGCGGAGCGAGCCGCAGCGAACATGCCGATACAGGGGACTGAAGCTGATCTTATGAAGCTTGCGATGCTTGAAGTTGATAGCAAACTTGGTGATCTTGGCACACAGATTCTGCAAATTCACGACAGCATTTTAGTGGAAGCGCCCATTAAGAATACCGACGCCATTGCAACGATATTAAAGGATACGATGGAAGGCATCGCGCCGGAACTTGGTATTAAGCTCAAAGTCGACGTGAGTATTGGCGCCGACTGGGGTGAGCTCTAAGTTTACAGATTGACAGATACGGCGAAAAATACTAAGGTACATACATGGCCCGATTTACTCCATCACGTATTATTCCGATTGCCCTCGTCCTCGTTATTGTTGTCGTTGCAATTGCAGCGCTTGTCTCACTGACTCGAGCAGTCTTTTTTTCTGGCAGTAGTACGACGCAAACAACTAGCGTTGATACATCACGAAGCGCATTACTCTCAACAACGGTTGATCGAGCAGTTCGCTTAACCGTTCGTGGGCCGATTGTAGCCGACGAGTTATTCCGTTCATACCAGATCACCATTACACCTTCGAGTCGCACATTGACGACCTATACGGGCTATCTTGATACAAAAGTTGATCAAATAGCGCTCGGTAATAACATTCCATCATATGAACAATTTGTGTATGCACTTGATAAAGCAAACCTTGCAAAGGGTACCGAACTGAGCGGTGATAAAAATGATACAAGAGGAGTCTGTGCGACTGGACGCGTCTACCAATTTGAAATTTTGAACGGCACAACAAGCGTGAAGAACTTGTGGACTTCAACGTGTAGCGGCTCAACTGGCTCACTTGACGCCACCGTTAGTCAGCTGACGAACTTGTTCGTAAGCCAGTTCCCGACGTCTTCGAGTGTGATTCGAAAAGTAAACCTAAGCTCAAATCTTTAAAGGAGGTAAGGTTGTGGCAATAAAGGCAATAATTTTTGATTGTTTTGGCGTACTGGTTGTATCCGGTACCGAGTCAATGAAGCACGATTTTCCGCAGCTGTCTCAACAGCTTCATGATCTTACGCTGCGTTCGGACTACGGCTATATGAGCCGCAGCGAATTTGACGATGCGATAAGTGAGCTCACTGGCGTTCCGCATGATGAAGTGGAGGCTCGCTATTGGCAGCAAAATGTTCGTTCAGAATCTGTATTTAAGTGGGTGCGAAGGCTGAAAAACGAGGGTACATACAAAATAGGGCTTCTTAGCAATATTGGCAAAGAATGGCTTGATGATTTTTTGCCTACTGATGAAAGAGGGACATTATTTGATGGTGAAGTGCTTTCGGGTGTGGTTGGGATTGTAAAACCAGACGTGCGAATCTTTGAAATGATGGCCGAGAAGCTCGGCGTTCAATCCGAAGAGTGTGTCATGATTGACGATATTTTGGAAAACGTTGAGGGAGCAAAGCGAGCTGGCATGGAGACGGTGTTTTTTGGTACGCTCGAGCAAGCGCAAAGTGACCTCCAGGAGGTGCTGACGAGCCGTGCCTGAACTACCAGAAGTCGAAACAGTACGTCGTGGCCTACATGAGCTGATTATTGGGCGCGTTATGAAGACTGTTACATCGGATACGGCAAAAAGTTTTCCAAACGCGGCGCAGGACGTGGAGGCATTTATGCTTCAGGCAACGGTGACTGATGTACGACGTCGTGCCAAAGTACTGCTGATTGATCTTTCGACTGGTTATACGCTTGTGACGCATCTCAAGATGACAGGACAGTTGGTGTTTGTCGCGCGTGATGTACGATTTGGGGCTGGTCATCCAAACGATAGCTTGGTGCATAGTTTGCCTGACAAATCGACGCGTGTAGAAATGACATTTGTCGATGACTCAAAGCTTTTCTTTAACGACCAGCGTAAATTTGGCTGGATGAAACTTATCCCGACACTTGAGGTGCCGAATATAGATTTTATGCGTCGTGTTGGCCCAGAGCCGCTTGAAGCCCACTTTACAGCTGCAGATTTTGCTGCTCGTTTTACGCGCCGTGGCAAAACCAGCATTAAAGCTGCACTGCTTGATCAGACGGTGGTTGCTGGCGTGGGTAATATCTATGCAGATGAGTCACTATGGGGTGCGCGTATTCACCCGAAACGACTCGTCAACACTATTACAACAAAAGAGTTTGAAGATCTGCATACGGAACTTCGTGAAGTGATGAATCTTGCCATCGCAAAGGGTGGTAGCAGTAATCACACATACATTAATGCTGAAGGTAAAAAGGGAAGTTACATGGATTTTGCACGCGTCTTTCGGCGTGAAGGCCTGGAGTGCCCACGTTGTGGGACGATTATTATTAAATTTAAAGCGGCCGGTCGTGGCACGCATATTTGCCCGCACTGCCAAGTCCTCTAAGGTATACTGAAGGTATAACGATGCAGCTACTAACAGGAGATAATTCATTCGAAATTGAGCGCGAGGTCGCCCGCATTGTTGATGCCTTTCACACGGTTGCTGAGCGCATCGATGGCAGCGAACTAGAGCTGCGCCAGTTACCAGACCTTTTGATGGGTGCGACCTTGTTTGCAACCAAGCGACTTGTCATCATAAAGAATCTATCTGAGAACAAAATCATTTGGCCAGTATTTGGTGACTGGCTTGGCCGCGTGAGTGACGACATACAGCTGGTGCTCGTTGAGCCAAAACCAGATAAACGAACAGTCGCGTACAAAGCACTTCAAAAACAAGCTGATGTGAAGGAATTCAAAGTGTGGACTGAACGTGATGGTTCTGTGGCTGAGTCGTGGGTAATGGCTGAAGCAAAGAAGGTGGGCATAGCTTTGGACACAAAAAGTACTCACGCACTTGTGACGCGTATAGGTATGGATCAGTGGCAGTTGTATCATGGTCTCGAAAAGCTGTTACTTGCAGGTGATAGCTCTGTCACAATGATTGAGGCAATTATCGACGCTCGTCCGAGTGAAAATGTATTTAACTTATTTGACGCAGCACTTCGAGGTGACCGCCAGAAGGTGAGCGATATGCTAAAAACCCTTGAACTAACAGAAGATCCGTACAGACTATTCGGACTACTATCCGGACAGGCCTTTCAACTAGCGGCCGTTGCAGTAGCTGCACCTAGCGACGAGATAGCCAAAGATTTTAGTGTTCATCCATACGCGGTGTCAAAGCTTCAAGCAGTCGCAAAAAAACTTGGAAGAGCTGGCGCACGTGAGGTGATTGAGGCATTTGCAAAAGCGGATGATGATATGAAAATCTCCCGCGGTGAGCCGTGGCTTGTGATTGAACGAACGTTGCTGTCACTATAAAAATAGCTCCCACGGGAGCTATTTTTAGTTGGAGAAATCTATTATTTTTTCGCTGGAGCTTTTTTAGTAGCTGGCTTCTTGGCTGCAGCTGGTTTAGCCGCAGTTTTAGGAGCAGCTTTTGTGGCTGCTGGTTTTGCAACTGTCTTTGCTGCTGGTTTCTTTGCAGGTGCAGCAGCCTTAACAGCCGTCGCAGTCGTTTTCTTAGCAGTCCCTAGCTTTACGCCAGCGGCTTTAGCGATTTTAGAAAGACCAGCCTTGCGACGAGCAGCAGTGTTCTTTTTAAGAAGTTTTTTCTTTACAGCTGTGTCGATTTCGCTGTAAGCGGCAGAGAGGGTAGCAGCGCTTGGCTTTTCAGTGAAGGCTTTGACTGCAGATTTGATATCACGTTTAATACCAACGTTACGGTCACGACGCTTGATCGTTTGCTTTGCTCGTTTGATGGCTGATTTGATGATTGGCATGGTGTTCCTTTGTTTAAAATAATAGATACAATCAAAGGCAGATTATAGAGGAAAACAGAGAAAAAGTAAAGGGTTACATAGTGTGACCTTCTCTTTTTACATCCTCCCCATCATATATGGTTCTCTCCGGGCCGCTCTACCCGGGGACATCCCTTCGATTACCACATATGACGGGGCCGTCTCTACTATAGGCTCAGTTTGGTAGAGCAATCGAAGTATTGTTATTCTAAAACACATCTGCAGCCAGAGTTCGACAGGGTGCCGGGGCCCCTGTTCGGACCCGGAGCGAAGCCGTGTTTAAGAATAATCGGTATGAGAGTGCGAACAATAACGGGGTACGACTACCTTTCAATTTTATTGACGGATACAAAACACTTATGGTATAGTGACACCAAACTCTCAGTAATGAGAACCAAAAAGAAACAGAATAGGAAAACGGCGAAAACCACCATGAATGACGTCAAAATCAAGCAGCAGATTGTTGAGAAGATCAAATCCTCGACTAATATTCTGGTGACCGTGAGTACCGACCCATCGGTTGATGCACTTTCGGCGGCTCTTGGCCTGACAGTCATGCTCAATAAGCTCGGTAAGCATGCCACAGCTGTCTTTAGTGGTGCGATTCCTCCTGCAATTACGTTCCTTGACCCACAAAAGACTTTTGAGGCAACAACCAATAGCTTACGTGATTTTATTATTGCGCTTGATAAAGACAAGGCTGACCATTTGCGCTACAAAGTGGATGGTGACGTTGTAAAGATCTTTATTACACCGTACCGCACCACAATTACAAGCGATGACCTTGAGTTTAGCCAAGGTGACTATAATGTGGAGCTTGTGTTAGCACTTGGGGTTGATAATCAAGATCACCTCGATAGTGCGCTTGAAGCTCAGGGGCGAATTTTGCATGATGCAACAGTTGCGACGCTCAGTGCGGGTGATCAATCGAGCACGCTTGGGAGCCTTGATTGGCACGACGAATCCGCAAGTAGCCTGAGTGAAATGCTTGTCGCACTAGCAGAAGGTCTTAAGTCTGATAAAGATAAAGAACCACTACTTGATAACCAAACTGCAACGGCCTTTATGACGGGTATTGTGGCTGAGACGGATCGATTTAGCAACAATAAAACATCATCAAAAGTAATGACGGTAGCGGCGCAGCTTATGGCCGCTGGTGCTGATCAGCAACTCATCGCAGCGAAGCTCCAAGAATCTCACGAGATAGATGGCCCAGCTCATGACGATGGCATGTCTTCAAGCCTCAAAATAGATAAGACTCCTGAGCCAGAGACACCAGTGGAACCAAGCGACAGTATGGCAATTGTTCATACCGAAGGACTGACCCTCGACGATATTGCCAAGGAAGTTCATGAAAAAGATCAAGCCGAGGCTGCTCAGGTTGCTGAACAAGCGGTTGAAGATTTGCCTGCAGTCGAAGTACCAACTCCGGTAGTGGTGCCAATCGAGCAACCACTACCACCAATTGCGATTACTCATGCCTATGCGCCTGAGCCTGAAATGGGTGTTGCCGAAAGTCCTGAAGCTATGTCAGGCGAGCCAACACTTGGCGGCACACTCAACGCAACGTCCGGGCAAGCTGCTGAGGATGCACGTAAAGAGCTCGAGAATGATCAAAATAAGACAATCTTATCGCACGCATATTTAAGTGAGTCGCCAGCTAATACCGCACCGATGAATGGCCAGGCTGAAGTAACTGAAGCGTCGGCTGCTGATATTTTTGCCGCTCCGAGTGGGGAACTTGAGGCACCTTCGGCACCTGTTGCAAGTACCATGGGTGAGATGACGATTACGCCACCAACTTCAGCCTATGCAGTCGAGGAAACGCGTGATGATGCATCGCGCGACGATGCGCTCGCCGCAGTTCATGCAACCTTTGACGAAACACCAGCTGCGCAGCCTGCAGCGCCTGCGATGTTCTCGCCAACTCCTGGTATTATATTGCCACCGCCACCGCCATTACCAGATTTCTCACAGTTACCACCGGCTCCAGCTGTAACGTCTGCCTATGCACCAGAAGAAACGTTGCCACCCACTGAACGATTAGGCGATATCTTCCCTGATCCACAAGCACCGCCACCTGCACCTGCAAGTGACGATCCTGGCCAATTCAAGATTCCAGGTCAATAACGTAAAACCGCCGAGAGATCGGCGTTTTATGTATACTAGTGAGCATGATTGATGGAATTCTTCTTATTGATAAACCTGCCGAGATGACGAGCTTTGGCGTTGTAGCACGTATTCGGCGCGTCTTAAGCCAGCAGCAAGGCAAGAAAGTGAAGGTAGGTCATACTGGCACACTTGATCCATTTGCAACGGGCCTGATGATTATCGTAGTTGGCAAGGAGTGTAAGAACGCTGGCATGTATAGCAAGCTTGATAAAGTGTATGAGGCAACCATACACCTAGGTCAGAATAGTACGACTGGTGATCCTGAAGGCGAGCTCACAAACATCTCAGACTACCAGCCGACTCAGGCTGAGATTGAACAAGCCCTTACAAAGTTTGTTGGCACTATTATGCAGCGACCGCCAATTTATAGCGCAATCAAGGTAAACGGCGAACGTGCCTACAAGTTAGCACGCGAGGGGAGACCAGTTGAAGTGCCAGAGCGTCAGGTTGTTGTTTATAGCATTGAGCTTATTGATTACGCGTATCCACAACTGACGATCCGGGCTCACGTGGGGAGCGGCACCTACATCCGCACGCTAGCAAAAGATATAGGTGTCGCACTTGGAACGGGTGCATACTGCACACAGCTTCGCCGCACGCAGATTGATAAGTGGTCTATGGCTGAGGCGCAAACGCTTGAGACTCTAGGCATCGTCAACTGATAAGTCATCAGGATTAAAGTTTGGATCACTGATACGTGCGATCCTAACGAGGTCATCTCGCGCACCTGACTTAATAGCTCCCTTTTCTTCACCACTGAATGACTTTCGAACAACTTCTGAGAACTCAATAATTCGCCTATCAAGGTTTCCTCGATCCGTAGCTGATAGATCTGCGCGTCCCTTCGTCCTTGTACTATCGGTCGCAACCTCTAAGAAGCGTGCTATAGCTGTAGGATCGAGAGCAACCACTTCTTTCTCAGAAAGTTTACCTCTTGCAATAGCGCGAGCAGTGACCCAGTTAAGGCCTTCTTCGCCAACAACTCTACCCTGGGCAATATCATCGATTGATTGGCCGGCGATGTGCAATGCTTTAGCTTGCATACCAGAGTTTTTGCCCATTGTATCGGCAATTGTGGCACGGAACTCTTTGAAGGCGTCAGTACCAGAGAGCTTAATGAGCCTTTCGACTTCCTCGACAGTACCTGTTGTCATCTGGTCTTCAATTGCAGCCTCACGCGTAAACGTACTGTGACTATCGAATATGCGTACTGCGCCATCAGCTCTTGTTTTGGTTATTGTTTGACCTTCTGCATGGAGCTGTCGCTCTGTAGATGAAAGTTCAAAGTGTTTGTTGATTGCCCGGGCTTCAGAGACTGACTTATTGTAGGCTTCACGTATAGTGCTAATTGCTGCTGCTAGTGCTGAATCGGCACCGTGATCTGAAATGCCCCCTGCTTGTACTTGCAATGCTATGTTTTTCGAAAGTGCAACTGCATAGTTTTGCTGCTGCTCTTCTTGGGCGCTGTGTGTTGCTTGGGCGATACTACGAGTTTCTTGATCTAACATGACCGCTCTACTCAAAGCAGCTCTTCCGACTGCATCAAAACGGTTGCTCTTCTTTGTATCAAGCACTCGGTTTCTAATTCTTTCGAATCCTGTATCTTCAGCTTGCTCGCGAAGCCGCGTAAGACCCGCGGTACTACCGCCCCGCAGTTCCTCAACAGCTAACTTCAAGTCAGATTGCATCTTTTCGGTATTAAGCTTTGAGAGAGCAGAGTCAACTTCAATTTTCTGGCCGGCTCTATCGGTCATGTCACGTTTTGTCGTATATTCTTCAAAACCTTGTTTCCAACGCTCAGTACCGCGTTCAACTCGGTGGTTCCTATATGCAAGGCTACGCGCAGTTCGCTTAAATACGTTATGCGGCTTAAGGTCTGAGCCCAGAGCGCGTTGCTTATAAAAGTCAGCCCTTTTATCTGACCACTGCTTGGTGCGGTCTTTGATGAGTTTGTTTGGCGTGTTGGCGAGGGCTGCAATTTTGCCAAGGAAGCTACCACTAAGCTTGAGAAGGAGTGGAGAAATGGCAAGTGGTGCGAGCTTTACGATCAGTCCAAGGATAACGATATTAATTGATGCGGCATTTTGGACAATCACATTACCAGCGAGCTGCGCACCGGCAAAGACAACCGCGAAAGCGGGGAAGAACACGAGCATGGTGGTGAAGAGTTTACGCCACTCGGTAAACCATTTCTCAGTATTTGGTAGGAGGTTAGCAACGAACGCCAGAGGTGAAATGATGAGCAGTACAACAATCAGCGCTTGGCGGGCAGCCAAGATTAAGAACGCAACAAGTACAGCCAAAAAGAGCCCGACAAGGACGGGGAGGAGGAGGAAGATTGCACTGGCAATTGACCCACCGGTTGCAATCAGGAGGCCTCCCGCACCAGCAACCGCGGCGGTTCCGCCAGATAGGACGAACTCGGTGATACTTTGTGTATTCCATATACTTGCGTTCATCGTGCCGTTTCCGGTATTCGTGAGACTTGTTTGTATATTGGCAAAGAAGTCTTGAATAGAGTAGCCAATGACATTTGAAAGATCGATGGCGATTGCACACATGTAATATGAGATATTAACAAGCACCGCAGCAATAATAAGGCGCGGAAGTAACTTCTTGATGCCGTAGTTACTAATACCAACATTGGCAAGTTGTGAGTAAATGATGATCAGGAAGACGATGATAAAGGCGACGTTAGCAAACGATCGCATGAGGTTCCATGCGACAAACATAACGTTGTGTGAGTCACCCACAGATGCAGGCTGAACCTGCATAAAGCTGCTAATAACACCGAGTATCCAGTCCATGCCGGCTGAAATGGTGACACTTGCTGGACAAATGATCCATCCGAGGCCACCTGGAACCGCACATGATGAGCTTACTTGGTTGATAACATTATTAGGGCCAATCGCGATAGACTGGTCACCTTGTGGGTTCGAATAGGTCTTATTCGCAAAATCATAGGTAACGTACCGTGCAGTTGTTGTTGCACCTGGGTCTTGGCCTGGTGCGAAGTAGATAACGTACGCCTTTTGCGTTAAAGGATTGGTGTTCACTGTTTCGATGTGTGTGTAGTATGCAGTATCGACAGGTAAGTTAACGCTGTCGCCGGCCTTTGCCTTGCCAGAATTGAAGTATTGATTGCCAGAGTAGGTGATTGTGTCGCCGTTCCAAGTGGCAGGATCTGCGGCGTGAGTTTGAGGAGCGAGGAGGATTGTCCATAAAAAGACCGCAATTATTGCGGCAAGGGCATAGGTAAAGATTCTTCGCGTAGAGACACCTCCACGTGAAGTGAGCTTTGTAAGTTCCCACATAACGATTACAATAATAGCATCTAACAGATATAAAGTCAATGACCCAGGCGACTCAAATAAGGGGTGGAGGAGAAGCATATGTAGCGCTTTGGAGGTTGCCTTACTCGCCACATATAGTGCTTATGCAGTATTTTTACTCCCTTTTCACCCCTAGGTGTTGAAACCTGTGCAAAACTTTGCTATAGTACGTATCTGATGATTACAGCAGAAAACAAAGCAAAGGCTCACGCTTTAACACAAACTCACAAGACAGACGTTGGTTCGCCTCAGGCACAAGCGTCAGTTTTAACAGTTCGTATTAAAGAAATTACAGAGCATCTAAAGGCCAACAAACACGACAACATGGCTCGTCGTGGTCTTATTCAGATGGTTGGTCGCCGCAAGAAACTGCTTAAATACCTTGAAACAAAAGACTTCGATGCGTACAAGGCAACAGTCGCTGCCCTAGGCCTTCGAAAATAAACAATCGACTCCGCAAGTAACACTGCGGAGTTTTTCTTATCTCACTACTTTACTGACATCATAAGCGTTATACTATAGCTAGTATGATACGTCCTTTCTCAATTGTTTCTGTTGATAAGCTCACAAAAGTATATGGTGGTAGGGCGGCAATTGACGCTGTGAGCTTTACGATCACAAAAGGTGAGGTGGTCGGCTTTGTTGGCTTAAACGGTGCAGGTAAGTCGACAACGATCAATAGCTTACTCGGATTCCTCCGTCCAAGTAGTGGTGTAATTGAGCTATTTGGCAAAAGAGTTCTTCCGGAGAATGCGCATAACAGCCATAAGAAGCTCGGCTTCGCGAGCGGCGATATGAGCTTATTTACGAACCTCACTGGCAAACAGTATTTTGATTTTGTGGCACACCGATATCACCTAAAGAATATGAGCAAATGCAACGATCTTGTCACTCGATTTGAGCCTGATCTTGATAAAAAAATTGGTACGCTTTCGCGCGGCAACAAACAAAAGATTGCCTTGATTGCGGCGTTTATGGCAAGCCCCGAACTGGTCATTCTAGACGAGCCGAGCAGTGGTCTCGATCCGCTCATGCAACAGCTGTTTATTGAGCTTATCCGCAGTGAGCGTGAGGCTGGTACAACCATTTTCATGTCATCTCACTATCTCAACGAAGTGATTGATGTGTGTAGTCGTATTTTATTGATCAGGGATGGAAAACTTATTAAGGATATACCTTCGGCTGAACTGATGAATGACGGTGGTAAGTTAGTGCATATTACAACCCATCACGAAATACTGCCACCAAAAGACGCTAAAGACATTGAGAAGAACCAGATCGAGGGTGGCTTTGAGCTGACGTTTACGTATAAAGCGACCGCGGCTAAACTGCAACAGTGGCTTGGGGGTGTGACGCAACTGATTGATCTCACTATTTCAGATCATACGATTGAGGCCGCCTTCGATGACTTGTATGAGCTCGAAACAGGGGAGGTAAACCATGCGTAATTTATTTATGAAGACTCTTTATGATAAGCGAGTCTTTATTATTGGCTGGGGGCTTGGCCTGGCGTTTGTCGGTTACCTTATGACGATTTTTTACCCAGCCTTTCATCAAGATAACGGTCTTGATCAATTGATCAAAAGCTTACCTCCTGCTCTGCAGGGTCTTGTTGGTAACCTAGATAATCTCAAAGAATTGTCGACCTACCTTGGGAGTCAGTTATTCAACGTGCGTATTCCTATTTTTCTGAGTGTACTGACTATTTTGCTTGCTGTTGGATTAACGGTTGGTGAGGAAGAGAAGGGGCAGATCCGCATTCTGGCAGGTTTGCCACTCAGTCGCCGTTCGATTGTACTTTCAAAATGGCTCGCAATTGTGTTTATTTGTGTTGTTGCGAGTCTCATGACGATCGCTGGCATACTCGTTGGGCTTGCTGTTATTAAAGAGACGCTCGACACTATGGTACTCGTACGTCTCGGGAGTCTTATGACGCTTCTCTCGATTGCACTTGCCACCATCATCTTTGGCGTTGGCCTGGCCACGGGTAAAAAAGGTCTTACGACTGCTGTTGGCGTATTAGTGGCTGTTGGAAGTTTCCTCCTGACGACCTTTGCATCAGCAGTTAGTTGGCTTGTGCCGTACGAGAAACTCTCCATTTTGCATTATTTCCCAGCTCCAGATATTGCAAAGGGCACTGTTGATGGTATGAATATTATCGTTTATGCTGCCATCACTGTTATCTTTCTGGCGCTTGCATTCATTCTCTTCCGCCGACGTGATTTACGCGGTTAGCTAGAGCTCACTTACGACGAGGATGGGGAGACTAATCTCGATATAGGCTCCGATATCAATGTTCTTGAGGAACGCTGGTAGTACATGTTCCGTTTTAGGATCAATAAATGCGTTCGCTTCGATTTCGATGTCACCATGAGAGGTTTTCGAGAGATCGATGACATCATAGTCATTGGCGTTTTCAATATGGAAGAAGAACTCCAACTGTTCGCGTTTGCCGTCGTTGAATTGTTGAATAAAAAGGAGCTTGCCGATAACTGGCGCAATGCCGGTTTCCTCAATCATTTCGCGGCGTAGGCCATCAGTCAGCGATTCATTCGGGTCGAGCCCGCCACCTGGCGTGCTCCAAAATTGATTAGGACCTGAATTGGCCTTTAGTTGTTGGGCAAAAAGCAGGCCGTTTTTAAAGATGATTCCGCGTGTGTTTACTCGTCGTTCTTGCATAGCTTTAGTATACCCTCAAAGCATAAAAGTCATAACGAGCCAGAAACTTCCTGTATAATAAGTCACTATGAGCACAACCTATATCCCCGGCGTTTGTAATATTGGACCTGCTGAAATCAAGCAGCGTAAACTATCTGGCGTTATTGGGCTATCCGTCACGGTGATCCTTTTTTCCGTTTTACTTGTTGGCGGCTTTGACGCTCCGTGGCGACTTATTATTTTCATCCCAGCAATGATTGGTGCAACTGGATATCTTCAAGCAGCGTTCCATTTTTGTGTTCGATTTGGTACCACTGGCTTATTCAATATGAGTAACACACTCGAAACACGTGAAAGCGTCGACCAGGCGACATATCGCAAAAAAGACCAACATAGGGCACTGTTTATTGCAGGAATCTCATTTGCAATCGCCGCGGCTGTTACGACTATCGTCTTCATCCTTCCATAAATCTTTTTAGTTATGCTTGTGAAAGACCGGAGACATTGTGTATGATACTGGCATATGCCCGAGTATATAAGTACAAGAACAAACGGAGAGGATGAACCTCGAAGTTATACTGACGTGCTACTTGAAGGGCTTGCTCTCGACGGCGGACTCTATGTTCCAACCGAGTATCCTCATCTCACTGATCACGACATAAGGATGCTCGATAGTCTTTCATATCCAGAACTTTTTGTGAAGGTAAAATCACTACTGGTAGGCGATAGTATGAGTATCATGGCGCAGATGGGGCTTGCTGATGCGGCTTACTCACAGGAGAAGTTCCCCGAGACTCACAGGGGCGATATTGTGCCAATACGACAGATTGGGAGCAATCTTTATATTCAAGATCTTTCGAAGGGTCCTACTGCAGCGTTTAAAGACCTTGCTCTTCAGGCACTTGGCCAAGACATGAATTATGAGCTAAAGCGCCGTGGGGAGGTCCTTAATATTCTTGGCGCAACATCCGGTGACACTGGGTCCGCTGCGGAGGCTGCTGTTAAAGGACTTGGTAGCATTAGTCTCTTCATGTTGAGCCCACTAAATGGTATGAGCGACTTTCAGCGTGCTCAAATGGGCGCGCTGAGTGGTGGCAACATCCATAACATTGCCGTTGATGAACCCTTTGATGCACTTCAGAGTAAGGTCAAAGAATTAAATAAAGATTTTCCGGAGCTTGGAGCTGTTAACTCTATCAACTTTGGTCGTGTAGCTTCTCAGGTGCCGTACTACTTCTCGTCATACCTTCAAGTGATGGGGGGCAAAGTGGGAGGGCAAGTTGATTTCGTGATTCCATCGGGTAATATGGGCAACGCACTCGCAGGTTACATCGCACGCAAAATGGGCCTTCCTATCCGTAACATTATAATCGCGACAAACGAAAATTCGGGCCTCGATCATTTGATTCAAACAGGTCGCTATAAAAAAGAGCCGTCACACATTACGACGAGTCCATCAATGGATATCGCAGTTGCATCAAATTACGAACGTGTTATCCATGATGTGCTTGGTGCAGACCCAGACCGGACACGTCTTTATATGGAGCAATTTGAACGTACGGGTATGGTTGATTTTCGCGATATTGGTAGAAGTGCTGATCTCCTCAAACAAGCAGGTTTCGACAGTGGTATATCGAATCATGAAAAACGTGTTCGCACCATTCAGCGTGTCTATAAGGATACTAAAAGCGTTATAGATCCACATACAGCAGATGGTGTTGGTGTTGCGCTTGAAAGAGGTCAGTTGGATGTACCGACGATTTGTATGGAGACGGCGCTTCCTGTTAAGTTTGAGCCAATTATTTTTGAAGCACTTGGCTTCGTTCCGAAACGCCAAGCGCGCTTTGAAGGTTTTCATGACAGTTCAGACAAGAACTTCGTTATGTTGCCGGGCGGTGCTCTCGGAAGCGTTGCGCTGAAAAAGTATATTCAAGAAAACGCTCTCACTCGAGTATAATAGAGAAGTAAACAAGAAACTCCCCAGACTGTTTTAAGTGGTGGATACAGGAATTCTTATATAAGAACCTCTGCACCCGTTACTTATTTAAGAACGTCTGGGCTAACAAAGGAGGCACAGATGCCAGTTATTAACCCTTATGGAAAAGATATTATCAAGGTCGAGACGACGCTTGCAGGCAAGCCACTGACGCTCGAAGTGAACCGCGTCGGCTTTCGAACAACCGCCAGCGTCCTTGTGACATATGGTGAAACAGTTGTACTTGGTACAGCTATGGTGAGCAAAAAAGCGATTAGCGGCATGGACTATTTTCCACTTTCAATCGACTATGAAGAAAAGTTTTATGCAAGCGGCAAAATTAGTGGCAGCCGCTTTGTAAAGCGTGAAGGTCGTCCAAGTGACGAAGCGATTTTGATCGGCCGATTGATCGACCGTCCAATTCGTCCACTCTTTCCGAAAGGCTACCGCCAAGAAGTGCAGACAGTAGCAACCGTCCTTTCTATGGACCCAACCTTTAGGCCTGATATGGTTGCAATGATTGCAGCCTCTGCGGCATTAACACTCAGTGGTGCACCATTTGATGGCCCTGTTGCAGGGCTTCGCATCGCTCACGTAAACGGTGAGTTTAAGGCGTTTGCCAGCCCGCAGGAGCGTGCAGAAAGCGCACTTGACCTCGTGGTCGCTGGTATCGAAGGCGGCATCACCATGGTTGAAGCTGGTGCCAATGAGGTCACTGAAGATTTAGTTGCCGACGCACTCGCGTGGGCATACGACGCATATCAACCCGCAATTGCCGCACAACGTGAGCTTGCCGAAAAGGTTGGTGTGAAAACACTCGCATACGAGCTTATTCTCCCAGACGAAGCGATTCAAAAAACGGTTGATGCATGGCTTGATGGCAAACTTGGTGAAGATCTCCGTTTACCCTACCCAGAGCGTAATGAGCTGCTCGCGACACTTCGCGATGAGTTCCACGTGGCAATGAACGAGAAGTTTGCCGAAGATTACATGGCACTTCATGACGAATATGATGAAGCATTTTCTATGGCGCTTCATAAAGATGTTCGTAAGGGCATCGTGGAGCACAAACTTCGTCCAGATGGTCGTGCGCTCGACGAAATTCGTCAGCTTTCAAGCGAAGTAGGGGTACTGCCTCGTACGCACGGTTCATCAATCTTTACTCGTGGTATTACGCAGGGTCTAAATATTGTTACCTTAGCACCACTCAGTTATTCACAAATGGTTGATACCATGGAGCAGAACGATTACGAGCGCCGCTACATGCACCACTACAACGCACCTGGCTACACAGTTGGTGAAGTTCGTCGTTTGTCTGGTCCAGGACGCCGTGAAATTGGTCACGGCTACCTTGCAGAGCGTGCCGTTGAGCCAGTTCTACCTTCAATTGAAGATTTCCCATACGCAATTCGTAGCGTGACTGAAATCATGAGCCAAAACGGTTCAACCTCAATGGCTGCAACCTGTAGCTCAATCCTTGCGCTTATGGACGCTGGTGTGCCACTAAAGGCGCCAGTTTCTGGTATCGCTATGGGCCTCATGCTTGATGGTGACACGCCATACGTGCTTTCAGATATCGCTGATGCTGAAGATTTCGCCGGTGACATGGATTTCAAGGTGACTGGAACAGAAAAGGGCATTACGGCCATTCAGATGGATATGAAAGTGCACGGTTTGCCTGTTGAGATCTTGCGCCAAGCACTGACGGCTGCAAAACCTGGACGTGCCTTTATTTTGAAGCACATGCTTGAAACACTTTCAGCGCCTCGCGAAAAGCTTAGTCCATATGCACCACGTATTGAAAAGCTGATGATCAACCCGGATAAAATCGGCGCAGTTATTGGTAAGGGTGGCGAGACAATCAAGCAAATTACTGCTGAAACTGGTGCACAAATCGACATCAACGACGACGGTATGATTACGATTGCTGCAGTTGATACCGTGGCGATTGAAAAAGCAATGAACTGGATTAAGGGTCTTACGGAAGAGCCAGAAGTTGGCACAATTTACGAAGGTAAGGTTGTGAGCATCAAAGACTTTGGTGCTTTCATCAACATCATGCCAGGTATCGACGGTATGGTACACATTAGCGAACTCGCTAACGAACGTGTTGAGCGCGTTGAAGATATCCTTCACGAAGGCCAAATCGTCAAAGCCAAGCTCATCGGTATCGATGATCGTGGACGATTGAGCCTTAGCCTTAAAAACGTAGAGTAGGTACTATATGCGCGGATGGTTACAGTCCTATGCAACTCAGGTACGTAGCCTTATCGCGCTTCACTTTTTCGTTGGTTTTGTCTTTTGGTATGGAATCGAAAAAATCTTCCTCACCAACCAATTAAACATTGGTCCGACGGGTATCGCAGCCATCGTGACCCTCTATACCATCGTGACCCTTTTTCTTGATGTACCAGCCAGTGTTATAGCCGATCGCTGGGGACGCCGGAATATGCTGGTGGTTGCCATCATCTGTTTTATCTTGGCAAATATTGTCCTAGGTAGTGCTCATTCTTTTATCGAATACCTCGCTGGAACAGCTTTATGGGCGTTTTTTAGTGTTTGTTACGGTGGCATATATGAGGCAATGCTTTTTGATAGTCTTAAGGAAGAGAAGCGTGAAAAACAGTATCAAAAGGTGATTGCGTGGTCGAGTTTATTTTTTATGGTCGGGATCGCCATTAGTTCTCTTGTGTCTGGTTTTTTGGCGGACAAGCTTGGTTTTAGGAACGTCTATTTCCTATCAATTATTCCACTTATTTTTGGATTAGTTGTTCTGTACCGCATACATGAGCCACGCATCCATCATGATGATGAGCTTGCTGAGCAGATTATAAAGACAGGCTATTTTGTGCAGCTTGTCCAGGCTTTTCGAGTTGTATGGCAAACACCAAGGCTGAAGCTGGTGATGTTTGGTATGGTCATTATGTTCTTTATCCAAACACCCCTTTATGAGTTCAATCAATATATTTATATCACGCTATTTAAAGTCCCGGTCATCGTTGGTATCTTTGGGGGAATTGCTGGGTTTCTATTGGCATTCGGTCATTATGTCGCTATCAAGCGATCCTTCCACCCAAGAACGCTCCTTCTTGTTACGGGGCTGTCTATTACGATGGTCGCCTTACTTGCTAATAATTACGCACTCTTCTTCTTGGCTTTTGTTCTTGTTGGTAGCTCGATGATTGAGAATGCACTCGCGACAGAGTTGCAACATGCAACCACGAGTCGAACACGCGCTTCGGTAACATCAGCCGTGTACTTCGCGGGTAACGTATTGATCGTGCCATTCATATTCTTATTCGGCGTCGTTGCTGAACATCAATCTATCTGGCAGGCATATTTGATAGATGGCATTGTTGTCCTTGCGCTTGTAAGTGTCTATATCGTTTCACAACATCGCACCTCTGTCAGGGAAGTAGTACATGAATAAGCAGGCGCAACTTGATGGACTAAGGGTGGATATCTTAGCAAAAAATATTTGCCCCGAGCTTGCTGCGCAGGCGACGCAACTTGTCATGGGTGACGGCAATCTCGATGCCGACATTGTATTTATTGGCGAAGCGCCGGGTAAAAACGAAGACGAGCAGGGGATCCCGTTTATTGGCGCGGCCGGCAAGTTCCTCAACGTCATGCTTGAGGCTGCCGGTATGGTACGAAGTGATGTGTATATTACTAATATCGTAAAGTATCGTCCGCCAAATAACCGCGATCCAACGCCGGATGAAAAGCAAGCGTTTTGGCCCTACTTAATAAAGCAACTTGAAATTATTCAACCGAAAGTCGTTATTACGCTCGGCCGTCACAGTATGGAATATTTTTTGCCAGGACTTTCAATAGGTGAGGTACATGGTCAGCCAAAGCGGATTCCGTTTGGCGACGATCACATTGTTATTATTCCGCTCTATCACCCAGCTGCCGCACTCTATAACGGGGGTCTGCGCCAAACGCTCATCGACGACTTTTTGACCGTTCCGGCCGTTATTGCCACGCTGTAACTTGCAATATCGCCCCTTATTTGCTATAATGGACCTACTAATAAAGAGGGCAACGTCATAATGAAACAACCCTCGACTCGTATTTATTTTTAAGAAAATCATTAATTTATTTCACATAAAAAAGGAGAAATAACAATTTATGGGTTCACAACGAATCTCAACCCCCCAGGGTGACAACCCTAGCAAACGGCCATTTAACAACCAGCCGCGACCAAAATCAAACAACACAGTGCTTGCAGGTACTCAAACCCGCAAAGGCGAAGTTTTTCGTGCACAACGTCGTACTAGCGAAGACGTTAATGTCCGAGCATCACAACACATTATCAACGTACCAGTAAACAAGTCTGTTTTTAACGGCTATAACGGTACACAATTTAGTCCAGCCGACTTCAAAAAGCAGCCTCGCACAAACGGTCCAAAACTCCGTATTATGCCTATTGGTGGCCTTGGTGAAATGGGTATTGGCAAAAACATGATGGCTATCGAATACGATAACGATATTATTGTCATCGACTGTGGCTTCCTCTTCCCAGGTGCGGACTATCCAGGTATTAACTATATTATTCCTGACATTAGCTATCTTGAAGAGAACAAGCACAAGATCCGTGGCATTGTCTTTACACACGGACACCTCGACCACATCGGTGCCTTCCGTCACATCGCCGACAAGCTTCCAGCACCAGTCTATGCAAGTAAATTCACCGTCGGTATGCTCCAACGAACCATGGAAGAAGCAACCAGTGGTTACGAGCCAGAATACAACGTGCTTGATCCTGAAACACACGAGCGCGTTCAACTTGGTGATAGCTTTAGTATCGAACTTGTTCGTGTTAACCACTCAATCCCAGACGCAACTGCAGTTGTTGTTCGCACGCCACTTGGTGTCGTTATCGACACAGGTGACTGGCGTTTTGAAGATAACCCAGTTGACGGCAAAAAGTTCGACTTAGCTCGACTGACTGAGATTGCAACTAAAGAAGGTATCCTTCTTCTTATGAACGAATCTACCAACTGTGAATCTGACGGTACACACACCCACGGTGAGTTCGATATTCAGCAATCAATGGGCCAGGTGATGGAGAAATACCAAAACAGCCGCCTTATTCTTAGCTGTTTCTCTAGCCAGATTCACCGTATGCAGGTAATCCTCGACGAGGCCAAAAAGCACGACCGCAAGGTTGCCTTTGCAGGTTACAGTATGATCCAAAACCTTGAAGTTGCGCTTCGCGCAGGTGTTATTAAGGTTCCTAAAGACGTTGTCGTCAAAATGGAAGACATTATTAAGCTTCCTGACGGTAAAGTCACAATTGTGTGTACTGGATCTCAGGGTGAATTCAACGCTGTACTTAACCGTATGGCCAGTGGTTCACACAAGTTCATTAAGATCAAAAATTCTGATGTTATTGTCTTTAGTTCAAACCCAATTCCTGGTAACGAAAAGTACGTTACTCGTACAGTTGACGGCCTGATGCGAGAGGGTAGTGACGTTATCCAAAACGGTAAGACTCATCTTACTGGTATTGGCCCACTTCACCTTTCAGGTCACGGTTACTACGACGACCACGTCAAGCTCGTAACGGCTCTTAACCCAACCTACTACCTGCCAATTCACGGTGAGTTCCACATGTTGGTACACAACGCTGAGCTTGCAGAAAAAGAAGGTGGTATCCCACGAGAAAACATCTTTGTATGTGACAGTGGTGACGTTGTCGAGATTACAACTGAAGGTGCGAAAAAAGCTGGCCGTATCCCTGTTGGTGGCATTATGTACGACGACAGCGGCGCGATTGTCTCTGAAGTGGTCCTAAAAGACCGTATCCACATGGCAACCGAAGGTATGTTCGTGGTTGTCCTTACCGTTCAACGTGGTAGCGGACGCTTGCTTACCAGTCCAGACATTATTAGCCGCGGCTTCATTTACCTGCGCGATAGTGAAGAGTTAATGGGTTCAATTCGTCAGTACTTGAAGCAAAAAGTGTCTCGTGCCTTTTCGGGCAAGCGTGTTGATCTTGATATTATCAAGAAAGAACTCAAAGACGAAATTACTCACATTCTGTATGACCAAACTCGTCGCACGCCAATCGTTATCCCTGTGATCAACGAAGTAGGTGGTAGCGGGCCAAACGCACAACGTGGCGGCAACGAGCCCCGCGAAAATCGCGCTCCTCGCGACCAAGAATCAAGCACACCCGGTAATACCTTTGTACTTGACCAGGCGGCAGAGAAGCCAAGCTTCCCTGAACCAGTTGTGCCAGATACAGAAGCCAACGACCCCCATGCCAAACTCGACACCCGCGGTTACTAGTTAATCCAGCACTAGACTCTACTCCGAGTAGGGTAACCTGAAATTTCTCTGAGCAAGGGTCCGACCCTTGCTCAGTTTTATTCCAGCCGTAAACATAAGCCTCTTGCAAAATGTAGTAAATTTTGCTATAATATAACTATTAAAAGGCGTCGTAAACGCCTATAATAGAGAAATACTATGGCAAAAAGAAAAAAGAGCACACGTAAAAAAAGGGCAGCAGCTAAGGTCGTCGCACCGCAACACAGTTTGCCAGATGGTTTCTGGTCACAGGTTGGTGCTGTCTTTTTGGTCGCTATCTCTCTGTTATTCGTTGTTGCGTGGTTCGGCGCTGGTGGCCCGATTCTTGATTGGCTCTACCAATCAACACTGAGCGCGATTGGCTACGCTGTCTACGTGGTGCCGCTGCTCTTTATCTATGTCGCTGTTGAGATCTTCCGCGCCGAAGATAACCGCCTGCCGTTTGCAATGCGCTTTGCGACGGTGACGTCTATCATTTGGTTTGCAGGGCTATTTGGCTTGCTCCAAAACAAAGAGGGTAAGACAACTGGTGGCTTTGTAGGCGATATGATTAATAGTGGCACGCTGTCTCTTGTGAACAGTGGTGTTGCGGCCTTTATTTACGTTCTGTTGATCCTTATTACGGTACTGTTCATCATCCGCGTCTCACCATTTACTGTCATCAAGAAGCTGTGGGGCTTATCACGCCGCGAACAAGCCGAGCAAGAGGCGAATGTGAAGGTCATGCGTGGTGCTGCGGCTGTCGACGTTCCAAAATCATCCACTATTGCAGCCGACTTCAAGCTTAATGCTGGCGTACCAACACTTGATGCTAAGCAAACGCGTCTTTCAAGTCTCAAGAGTAGCATTAAGCAGGATAAAGCCGCAGAAGACCAAGCTGCACTCGTGACCGTGAGCGACCCGAACTGGGAAGCACCAAGTATTGATTTGCTTGAAAAGAAGCAATCTCCAGCCGATGCCGGTGACGTGCAACAAAACGCCCAGATTATCAAAGACACATTGAGTGAATTTAATATCGATGTCGAGATGGAAGGTGCCAACATTGGACCAAAGGTCACACAGTACACGCTTCGTCCACCAAGTGGCGTCAAGCTTTCAAAGATTGCTGCACTTGAAACCAACATTGCATTGAACCTCGCGGCGCAGAGTCTGCGTATTGAAGCACCGATCCCTGGCCAAAAAGCGGTGGGTATTGAAGTACCAAACCGCAAAGCGGCCGACGTACGTTTGCATGCTATTCTTACCAGCAAACAGTGGACATCAAGCCACGAGCCGCTGGCCTTTGCGATTGGTAAAGATATTGCTGGTGATGCCGTTATTGGTGAGCTCAACAAGATGCCACACCTTTTGATCGCTGGTCAAACTGGTTCTGGTAAGTCAGTGATGATCAATACGCTGCTTACGAGCCTGCTGTATCACAACAGCCCAAGTGAAATGAAGCTGATTTTGGTAGACCCGAAGCAGGTTGAAATGGCGCCATACCAAGACATTCCACATCTTTTGACTCCCGTTATTACTGAGCCAGACAAAACAATTAGCGCCCTGAAGTGGGCAGTTAACGAGATGCAACGACGCTACACGCTTCTTGCTGAGCACCGCGTGAAAGACATTGCGACCTACAACCAAAAAGTACGCACCGGTGGCCTTAAAATCGCCGTAGAAGACGAAGACGGTACTGTTCAAGAGCATGAGAACGGCGCCATGCCATACATCGTGATTGTGATCGATGAGCTCGCTGACCTGATGATGGTTGCCGCCCGCGACGTTGAGGCACTGATCGTACGCCTTGCACAAAAGGCACGTGCTGTCGGTATTCACTTGGTGCTTGCCACGCAGCGTCCATCCGTCGACGTTATTACTGGTCTTATTAAGGCCAATATTCCTGCGCGTATTGCCTTTACGGTTGCCTCACAAATCGATAGCCGTACCATCCTCGACCAAGTTGGTGCCGAGAAACTCCTAGGCCAGGGAGATATGTTGCTCCTGACTCCTAGTATGAGCAAGCCAAAGCGTATCCAGGGCGCTTGGGTCACTGAAGAAGAAGTACAGAAGGTAACTTTGCACCTCACGATGCAATCACCGCCACAGTACAACAACGAAGTAGTTGCACAGCCTGTTCAGCTGAACGGCAAGGGCGGCGTTGTGATGGACTTTGATAGCGGCAGTGACGACGATATGTATAAAGATGCCCTTCGTGTGGTTGTAGACAGCGGCAAGGCCAGCGCGAGCTTGTTACAGCGTCGTTTACGTGTGGGTTACGCCCGTGCAGCACGCCTTATTGAGACAATGGAAGATCAAGGCATTATTGGCCCAGCCGATGGTGCTCGCCCTCGTGAAGTGCTTATTAGTGGCCTCGATGAACTGAGTGGCGACACGACTGAAGACTTGGGTTAGTCCTCATTAGTTGCACGGATATGATTTCTCTTAACTCCCGCCAACTTATTCAACAATACGGCATTATTTCTGATCAAGTCGACGCTAGTGAACTGGCAGTTGTTCTAGATGAGTTGCAAAAAAGCCTCGCACGTGAGGGTGCGGTTGTTGAATTTGGTTGCTTCATTGGTACGACTAGTTTGTACATCCGCCGAGTACTCGATCACTTTGGTGACGGCCGAGCATTCCATGTCTACGATTCATTCGAAGGCCTCCCGCCCAAAGCATCGCAAGATCAATCGCCACTTGGCGTGCAGTTTAAGGAAGGGGGGCTACTAGCGACCAAAAAGCAGTTTATCCAGGCGTTTAAAACGGCACGTCTTGCCTTGCCGCATATTCATAAAGGCTGGTTTAACGCACTGAGTGATGCCGATGTACCAACGCCAATTGCGTTCGCGTTCCTCGACGGTGATTATTACGATTCGATCAAATCATCTCTGTCGCTCATTGAGTCGAAGCTTGCACCAGGCGCGGTTATTGTGGTTGACGATTATGCCAACGATGCGCTGCCGGGAGCTGCGAGGGCAGTTGATGAGTGGTGCCGAAAGAGCGGCTACTCCGTACGCACCGTGCACTCGCTCGCTGTCATTTACAAATAGCACAAAATGTGGTATTTTATATACTAAATGAGCGCAGAGAATATAAAGTATCGACTCGCGACGCCTGGTGATCAGGCGTTTCTTAATGATATGAATATTGTCGCAACATTCGGCTACCGAGAGGCGGAGGCTGATATGCCACCAGTTGAAGACGTTTTTGATGCCCATCCTCAAATAGCTGAGTTTAGCGAAGGTTTTGGCCGCGAAGGTGACCTAGGTTTGATTGCTCTGGGTAAGTATAGTCAGCCGATCGGTGCCGTATGGGGCCGTGAGTACGAGCGAACTGCACGTGACGAAGCATTGCGAGATCATCCGTTTGAAATAACCATCGCTATCCGTGAAACAGCGCGTCGCCAAGGTATTGGCCGCCAGTTGCTCGATAGATTTGCTGTTATGGCGTGGCTAGATGGTAAAGACGAACTGAGCTTGGGTGTGAATTCGCGCAATTCTGCTCGCAAGCTATACGAGGCAGCAGGCTACTTGCCGATTCTCGACGCCACAGGTGCAGAGGCACACATAGGCCACGACATTCCTATGGTGCGTCAGCTTGATTTTGGCCCACCAGCACTACGCGTTGAGACGCTGCGTAAAGATAGCCAATTGTCATTTGCATTTATTAAGCTTCGCGGCCGCAACCCAAAAACAATTAACCACAAGTCGACCACGCTCTATAGCGTCGTGCGCGGCGAGGGTATGATGAATGTCGATGGTGAGGTGCACGAGCTCAGGCCGGGTGTCATCGTTGAAGTTCCACCCAATACTCCTTACTTCGACGAAGGCAATGTTGATATGAAAGCTGTATCATATCCACCCTTTAGCGCAGATGACGTTGAAGCTATCAATTAATTAAAGTATTTCTTTTCATCAGTGCTATACTTAATATAGTAATTTAAACGAGATAAAAAAATGGAAATTGGCGTATTTAGTTTTGGCGATGTGCAGCGTGATAAAAAAGGTAATCTTGGCCCGACTCGTGAGTCTGTCACCAACATGCTTGAAGCGATTCAGCTCGCTGAAAAGGTTGGCCTAGATGTGTTTGGCGTGGGCGAGCACCACACCGAATATTTCCCAGCGTCTTCACCTGCAACGATTATTTCTGCTGCAGCCGCGTTGACCAAGAAAATTAAACTCACCAGTGCCGTAACAGTACTTAGCACCGATGATCCTGTGCGTGTGTATCAGCAGTTTGCGACGGCCGACATTGTGTCGAACGGCCGCGTAGAGATTATTGCGGGAAGGGGGTCATCAACCGAGTCATTCCCACTGTTTGGCTACGACCTCAAAAACTACGACAAACTTTATGCCGAAAAGCTCGATTTACTGATGCAGATCAATCGTAGCGAGACTGGCCGTATTACCTGGGACGGCGAATTTCGGGCTCGGTTAGACGACGTCGAGATTGTGCCACGCCCTAAAGATCCTATGACTATTTGGCTCGCAACAGGTGGTAACCCAGCTTCAACTATTCGTGCTGCTGCTATGGGCATGCCGATTGCCTATGCCATTATTGGCGGGCGCATTTCGCGCTTCGCGCCACTGATTGATCTGTATCGTCAGGCAGCCAAGGAATATAACATTGAGGGCGCTGATACGCGTATTACCATCGCAACCCCAGGCTACATCGCAGAAGATGCCAAAGACGCCAAGGATACCTTCTGGAAGGCCTGGAGCTGGACAATGAGTACCTTGGGCAAGGTTCGTGGCTTCGCGGCCCCTACGCGTGATCATTACGATGCCGAATCAAACCATGATGGTGCCTTATTTGCTGGTAGCCCAGAAGAAATCGCCGCAAGGATTATTGAGCTTCATAAACGCATCGGCCATACGCGCCATATCTTTCAAATGGATACAGGGCAGTTGTCACACAAGAAATTCCTTAAGGCGATTGAGTTGCTTGGTACCAAAGTAGCCCCAATTGTTCGTGAAGCGCTGAAGAATGAAAAACAAAGCTAAAATTGGCATCATTGGCGCAGGGCGGCTAGGCACGGCTGTTGCTCGCCAGAGCCTGAAGGCAGGTTATGAGGTAGCGATCACCAATGCCCATGGGCCTGAGAGCTTGCGATTGACGCTCAGCGTGCTTTTGCCAGGCGCTGTGGCCATGGACGTGCCAGACCTTATCGCAGCTAGCGACATTGTTATTCTTGCGATTCCGCTCAATCAATACAGTACACTCGCGCCAGATTCGTTAGCCGGTAAGATCGTTATCGACGCTATGAACTATTGGCCGCCAACGGAGGGTGACATACCAGAATTTATGATCGAGGGCGTCACGACCAGCGAATACTTGCAGCAGTATTTTAAAGGCTCGCGGCTCGTAAAAACGCTCAATCATGTTGCCTATAACGAGCTTGAAGAACACAGTTTGCCGCCAAATACACCTGGTAGGCGAGCAATCGCGTTAGCGGGGGATGATGAGGATGCGAAAAAGGAAGTTGAAGTATTCATTAACGATCTAGGCTTCGATCCAGTTGATCTTGGTAGTCTTTCACAGGGCAAAAAGTTTCAGCCTGATACGCCGTTATTCAATGCACGATATACAGCTGATGATTTGCGCTAAGAGTATAGTGAGGATAGGAGGATTTATTATGGCTGAACACGTAGACAAAACAGTAAACGTATTTCATCGAGGACGATCATGGGGACCGCGCGGTCTACCGGTCGTGCTGACCTATATTGGCGCAGCGATTTATTTCATAGAGCAATCTGGCGGGGGATTCTGGCAAGTGATCTTGGCGCTCCTTCAGGCGGCTGTATGGCCTGTGTATATTGTGTATCACGTTTTGCACTTCCTCGGGGCGTAAGCCTGCCTTGACGTGTGTCGACCTGTAGTCTCGATGAGAGCTTGGTGACGATATCGTCAACGGCCTAATCTGGCTGTATATTATTAGGCGATAAGATTCTCTCTTTTTGCAATTTTATAGTCGATTCCTAGTTGCGTACAAATACTTTGTTTATCTTTGTATAAAACTTCATATTCATACATGTGTTTCATGACGATTACTCTTAAAAGGTCATAAGGTAGGTGATTCTTTTTCAATTCTTTTGAAGTGGCTTCTATATAATCCTTGTTCAGTGAAAGCTCGTTAGGAAAGCTTAGTTTTACCGCAATTTTAACTAACTTTGCTGCAGGTCCGGTTTGACAGTCGGTCACTTTCTCCATGGTTTTTATAATATTGCGTGATGCAATACTATCGCTAATCCTCTTAATAAACGCAAATGCTACTATTTGACTGAAGCCATATATTACCCTGTCTACTTCATTTGTCTTTTGGGTATCGTCTTTAAGGTTCTTTTTTTCGACGCTTTCTTGAAGGTACTGTCTCAGGGCATCTATATAGTTATCAAAGTTATCGTAAAACGCATGAAGTCCACGGAGTCCTAGCTCATATATTTCATCGACGATACTAGTCTTTTCTTTACCGTCCAGGGATCCATAATAGTTGTTTGCGATCTGACCTAAAACATCCATTGTTTTAAAGGCTAAATTTATTTTTCCGAAAATATCTAAAATATTGTCGTTATCACCAGGATGTTTTTCTTTCTTTCGTTCATACTCATCCCTAACTTGGAGGTCTTTTTTACGATTTTCTGTCGGAGTGCCGTCATGCAAAGTAAATTTAATCTCTTCCTCCATGAGACTGTTGATTTTTACCAACTCTTGTTGGCTTAACGTTTGCATAGGTAACGATTCAAACTGTGCTTTTGCTTGGTTGATAACACCTTGAATAATGTTTTTATTCTTTGAGTGATGGATTAAGAAAATAACAATATTTGCATTTTCGCCGATGTAAAGTCTTCCTATCATCTCCGTAATAAGAGCCTTTATTTCTTTGAGGCCAATGTTATCGGATAGGTACTTAGCAAGAAAATAGTAGTTACAATAACTAAGGTAGAATGAGTATTTTCCTTCCTCATATCGAATCAATTTTGAATTAACGAGCGTACGATGGACGGTATTGAAGGACTTCGATATATCCATTTTCGTAATATAATCATTATAAATAGTTTCTAGGTGGTTCTCGGTGAAGTCTTTTTTAGACGTTTGAAATAAGACATAGGCAAGGTAGGACAAGTAGGTCAGGTAGAAGTCGAGGTCTTCAGGCTCCACGGGACTGCCAAGTAGCGCTTGTGTAATAAAATAATTATAAAGATTGGCGTAAGAGCTCCCCTCACTTCTCGTCTTATTACCTGACTCAAAGAGGTGCAGCATAGTTAGTAAGTAAAATGGATAAGTAGGCATGAAATTTGTGCCTATTGCTACTTCGATTTTTTTAGAAAGCTCTGATTTTTGTACTAATATTTCGTTTTCGGGTATCGAATCATCTACACCAATACTTAGCCATTTATTTATTAGTTCATCACGCCTTACATGACCAAGTTGCAAAATTTTATATGCGGTAAAATCAATTAACATTTCTTTGGTTTCGCTTTTTGCTAATATCTCAATCTCAATTGATGTATCAGCGAACAAAATAATATTTGGAAACTTTCCTCTCAAGTAATTGAAATAGGCTACTTGAGATTCAGATCTTTTGATATTTATTGATTCAAAGTCATCAATAATTAATGTAATATCCGTACGCTTTGTAGCTAGAGCCGTTTTGAACATTCTAACCTTAGATTCCTCATGTCCATATTGATGAATAAATTTTTTTTCGAGCAGCGTTTCAAATTTATCTGAACGATGATCCTTGATTTCATCACCGGGAATGAACAGTACGATACCCTGTGTATCATCTAATTTTTTTTGCAACAATCTTCCGAGTGTAGTTTTACCTGACAAATCGTCTCCAAAAATGATGTAGTTCCTCCGAGTATTCTCACTAAACAGACTTTCGCTTCCGACTCTTTTATTTGTAGTGTCATCAACAATTTCGAGATCTGGGAAAGAGTTGATATTTTCGAGAGTTAAATTTTTGACTTTTGGATGGTCGATTTTAATACCAAGATCATTAATTTCGTTTATGTACTTTGGATCTAGGTGGAGGCTTGTTATATCTTTTATGCGCATCTCATCTCTACTTAACTGTAGAATGTCGAGAACTATCAAAGAGTCGTACTTGTTCAGCGAACATGATAGAAGAGCGAGGTTATCTAGTAATCCTTTTTCATCTACGATTTCTCCGGACCCTGCGTAAGAATAGATTACGCCCGACGGCTCTCCGCCCTTTAGGTACTCTGTAGTCCAAAAGTAACCATACTTCGTCACTAGCAAGCGCATAGTACGTATTTTGTTCGGGTCTTGAACAAGGCCGATTACTGTTTGTCGTACGACTTCGGCAGCCAGAATAACGTTCGCGTCTACAAGGGCTTGTACGAGTTTGCTGGGAGTAAAAAAGTAAAATGACTGGGCTTCTATCCCGTTCTCGATCTTATCGATAATACCCTTCGCTTCGTTACCTATTTGAGTCGACGTGATTAGCCAAGCCTCTGAGTATTGATGAAGATGCCGTATGCCTATAAGACTCGTAATGATAGAGGATTGAATCTTATTATTTTCATCGTATGCTTTGCATTCAACATAAATTTGTTTGCTCTTATTTGTCTTGTGACGACACTGAAGATCAATTTCTACACCTGTTTTTCGGATATTGCGTGTTGTATCTGTGATTTCGTAGTTCTGAGCACGCAAAAGAGTCGTGGCCATTTCTTCTAGTAAGTCGCCTTTTATCTTTCCCGGAACCCCAGGTTTTGTTGCTATTATTACTTCCACTTTTTTCTCCATAGCCCACGCGACTTATATTGGGCTAATTATACCTCTAAAGGGTTTAAGAAGAAACTCAGAGACCTACGGTAGCAGAATCATATTGTGAGGGTGCCTTATTGGGCGACAGGAACGTTCTGGACTTATCCACAGAACTAAGCTATAATTAAAGGGTTAATAACTCGGTTTGCGCAACGACGTAAACATCCATAATGGATTCCAGAGGAGGAAATCTAAGATGAAAGAATACGAACTAACCGTTCTGATTCACCCCGACCTAGAGGTCGACATCGATGCACCACTTTCAAAAGTACGTGCAATCGTAACAACTGCTGGTGGAACAATCACCACAGAAGAGAACTGGGGTAAGAAAAAACTTGCGTACCGCATCCAGAAGCAAGACTTCGCTGTATATGTTTATATGCAAGTAGCGCTCCCGGCTGACGCACCATTAAAGATCAGCAACACACTTAACATTACCGAAGAAGTACTTCGTTACCTCTTGGTGACTGTTGATGAAAAAGGCCGTGCTGCACTTGCTGAACAAGAATTATCTGCAAAATCACGCGTCGGACGTGATGATGACACTCGTGAATCTAAAGAAGAGGAGTAGGGGCTATGGCAAGAAGTATTAACCAAGTGATCCTAATGGGACGTTTAACACGTGACCCAGAACAGCGAACAACTGCTAGTGGTAAGACAATTGCGAGCTTTTCAATTGCAGTTGATCGTGGTGGTGACAGTGATGCAGCTGACTTTTTTGAAGTTACTGCTTGGGAAAAACTCGGCGAACTCGTGATTCAGTATCTTGCTAAAGGACGCCGTGTACTTGTACAAGGCCGCCTTCGCCAAGACAGCTGGGACGACAAAGAAACCGGCAAAAAACGCTCACGCGTTGAAGTAACTGCAACTGATGTGACCTTCCTTGATAGTGCCGGTGATGGTGGAAACGCCGGTGGATCAAGCGCACCACGCACTAGTGCCCCTGCAAAGAAAAGTGACGATGTCGTTATCGAAGATATCGACGACAAACCTATTGATTTAAGTGAGATTCCATTCTAGGAGAATATTATGGCTATAAAACGATTTAAAAAAGACACCCCAGCATTTTTTGACTACAAAGACGTTAAAACACTGCAACGATTCATTAACCTCTACGGACAGATTGAGCCAATCGGCAAAACTGGCCTGAGCGCTAAGCAGCAACGACAACTTGCTGTTGCTATCAAACGTGCACGGCACCTTGCACTTCTTCCATTCGTAACCCAAGGATAGTTCTATGGCTTATTACTCGCCAACAGATCTTAAAAAAGGCGTTGTCGTTCAGATTGACGGCAAGCCTTTTCGCGTAACCGACTATAACCAAAAGGTGATGGGCCGCGGCGGAAGTATTGTGAACGTGAAGCTCAAAAACCTTATTGATGGCAGCGTGATCCCGAAGACCTTTAAGGGCCAAGACAAGATCGACACTGCTGAAGTATCAACCCGCTCTGTACAATATTTGTATACAGACGGTTCGAGCTATCACTTTATGGATCCAGAGAGCTTTGAGCAGTTTGAACTGCCAAGTGACGTTGTAGATAGTGCCGCAGGTTACCTTAAAGAAGGCGAAAGCCTCGGCTTGCAGTCTTTTGACGGGGTTATTATTAACCTTGAACTTCCAAAGAACGTCTACCTTGAAGTAACCTATGCCGAGAGCGTGACGAAGGGCGACACCACCAGTAGCGTGCTAAAAGATGCCACACTTGAAACTGGGCTTGTGGTGAAGGTACCATCGTTCATTAAAACGGGCGATGTGATCTCAGTAGACACAGACAGTGGTGTTTACCGCGAACGAAAGAATAAATAACCGTGACCAAACAACGCCTTGACGTTGCGATGACAGAACGGGGCTTAACGAGCACGCGCTCGCAGGCTGAAAGCTGGATCAAAATGGGCAAGGTGACTGTTGATGGCCGTGTGATGATGAAACCTGGGCTGTTTGTACGGCCCGACGCAATTATTAAACTCACCGCCGAAGATCAATATGTGTCACGAGCTGGCCTCAAGCTGGCGTCTGTTGCAAAGCTCCTGAAACTTGATTTTCGAGATAAAATTGTGCTCGATGTAGGCAGTAGCACCGGTGGTTTTACTGATTATTCGCTGCGAAATGGTGCCAAGAAAGTGTATGCCGTTGATGTTGGGACCGACCAATTGCACCCGAGCTTGCAGGGTCATAAACAGATTGAACTGCACGAAAAAACTGACATTCGCGATTTTTATATGAAGGATGCGCCAGATATTGTGGTGATCGATGTGTCGTTTATTAGCCTGCGCGAGATATTGCCGCACATTCACGAGTACCTAAGTGATAAACATACCATTGTCGCTGCCATGGTGAAGCCACAGTTTGAAGCTGGCAAAGACCAAACCAATAAAGGCATTATTAAAAACGATGCGATGCGCCGCCAGATATTAAAAGACTTTGAACTGTGGGCTAAGAATTTATTCGTGATAATCGATAAGCGCGATAGTGATGTGGCGGGCGCCAAGGGCAATCAAGAGCGCTTTTACCTCCTAAAACCGACCAAGTAAATGATATAGACATATACTTTGTGAAGTATGTCTTACAAAACGTAAACATAAGTGGTATAACAGAGCTATGAATAAAGTTATATCTAAGACAAAAAAACCAGTAAAGCACATAGCGAAAGCTGCCGGTAAGGCAAATGCCAAGAAAAAAATTATTAGCAAGCCAACGATGATAGTTCTTGCTGCTCTCACGCTTGTTACGATTGGCGTTTGCGCGTTCGCAGTTATCAACAATAGTTATGCCACGGGAACATTTGGCAACGACGTACCAATTACTTCCACTGCAGGTGCAGATGTGTCAAACGTTACAGTTTCGATACTAGCCAATAACAGTATTCGTGCCCAGTTCGACTACGTGCTTGCAAATAGTGCCACGCAGGCGACAGTTGATATTGCTTTAAATGATCAGTTGTCATTTGGGCCAGCGACTGTTACGGGACCTGGGCACTATGACCAAACCATTAGTAACCTTGCTGATGGCAAATACTACCTCGCAATGATTATATCGGGCAACCCCGACTACATACTGGGTGACCCGGGTCCATCAAACCAGCCACTTGTTATTAATTTCCCTGCTACGAACAACCAATCAAACGGTGGAAACAATCTTATGAATATTGAGAAATTCTTCCACAAGCAAGGCCAGTACTTTTAGTAGGTGAGAGTTCAACGAACCCTCTATTTACAATTTAACCCTTTCGTGGCCGAGCAATGGTGGTGGCTGATGGGTGGCACAGAAGACGACAAGAGCATTCATGCTCCGAGATCGTTGACTGCGCTACCCGCTACTCCCTGAATTTATTTTGTCTGACGATTATCAGGCTTTTTTATTTGCTGACGTTAAATCGAAACTCAACAATGTCACCTGGTTGCATGACGTATTCTTTGCCCTCAGTGCGCATTTTACCCGCAGATTTTGCAGCAGTTTCAGAGCCGGCTGCCACGAGGTCGTCATAATCAACAATTTGGGCGGCAATAAAGCCACGTTCAAAATCACCGTGGATCACTCCAGCAGCTTGAGGCGCAGTCGCGCCTTTTTTGATTGTCCAGGCACGGACTTCATCGGCACCAGCGGTGAGGTAACTTTGGAGCCCTAGTATGCTATAGGCAGCGTGAATAAGTTGCATGAGGCCAGTCTCCTGCACACCGTAACTTTCGAGTAGTTCACTCGCGTCTTCTGGCGTGAGACCTTTGATTTCATCTTCAAGCTTGGCGCAGACAAACACAACCTGGGTAGGTGAGACGAGTGCGGCAAGAGTAGCTTGCTTTGCGCTATCACTCAGGCCGTTTTCGTCGACGTTAAAGGCATAAATAACTGGTTTTGCCGTCAGGAGGTGAAGATCGGCAATGTAGTCAGTTTCAAGGTTTGGCAGCTTCGACAATGGAGTGCCAGCATTGAGATGATCAAGCAGACTCTGGAGGTAGTCAGCATGGGCACGAGCGCCAGGTTGTGCCTTAGCTTCTTTCGCGATTTTTGGAAGACGATTTTCAATGGTTTGAATGTCCGCTAGGATTAACTCGGTATTGATAATTTCAATATCCGACTTTGGATTTAGAGTATCTGACACATGAATCACATCTTGGTCTTCAAAGGCTCGTACCACGTGAACAATGGCGTCGCATTGCCTGATATTTGCGAGGAACTTATTGCCGAGGCCTTCGCCTTTGCTTGCACCGGCGACAAGGCCCGCGATATCAACGAACGTCACAGCCGCTGGGATGACTTTTTTGGCACTGTAGAGTGCTTCCAATTTTGCTAGGCGTTCGTCGGGGACAGCTACGACGCCAGTGTTTGGCTCGATGGTTGCGAACGGATAATTAGCCGCTAAGATGTCGTTATTTGTGAGCGCGTTAAAAAGCGTCGACTTACCGACGTTTGGGAGACCAACGATTCCAATAGAAAGACTCATTACTGTGTATTATAACAGAGGTAAGGCAATCAGACTAGGCACGACCTACCAGTAGACAAACAGGGGAGTGCAAGCTACTATAGAACCATAAGGGTAATGCAATGGCCGAAAAGCAAGATATTTCGTCACAATTTGGTGGAACACTCGAGGCTCCAATGGGGTCAGGTAAACACGGCCGTCGAGGAAAACGATTTTGGATTATTGTCGGGGGCTGTATCGTGCTTTTACTTGTTGGTGGCGGATATTATTACCTGACGCATACATCGTCAAGTACGCGCAAAATAGTAACACCTTCTCAGAATCTAACGCCAGTTCAAAAGTTTCAACAAAACGTGCAAGTGCAGGTAGATAACTTGATCTCAAAAGGTGACCCTGCATCTATTCAGAAAGCCAATCAAATTATTGACGCTCAAGTGAGTGCCGCTGATAAGAGTGGGGACGATGCCTATATTGTCTCGACGTCTCTTGAGAAGGCGACTGTATTGATAAATACTGATCAATCACAAACTGCTTTAGACACAATCCTGCTTCCATTGGAAAGTAAATACGGTAATAACGATACATACAAGTATGATATATTTGCTGAAATGAGTTTGGCATATAGGTCATTAAACAATCAAGCTAAAGCAGATGAATATTATAATAAAATACCAGGACAGGGTTGGAATTAATGAAATTTCCTGTAAAGCTGAGCTCTCGGGCCTCGTTACGTATCGCAATAATCGTGGCTATTGGTATAGTGCATGCTATCCTTACATCTCATAGTGTTTTCGCTGCAGCCGGTCCTGGTGGTGGTGGAGGTGTGAGTGGCTGTAAAGCATATACCTATAGCACATGTGTTGGTGCAGTCTGGCGTTATTATCGGTCTAACTCTAACTCATATCCAATTAAAAACATTGGCCCAGGTTACACCTATGTCAGTGGCTGTGCCTCTGATGGCGGTTTCTTTGCGTATGTTCTTGTTGATAGGTATGCTCCGGATAATCCGACACTTGTTCGTTCATGGAAGATTGGACCAAACAATTATCAGAATGATAAGAGTATCTTCTTTGGCGGTTGGACCAACTATCGTGTATACAGTACGCCATCCGACCCGATACCGATGACTCAAAATCCCGGTCAGTATAGCTGGTATTCTGTTGAAAAAGCATTTGATCAAACGAAAAGCCTTGGACAAAATTCAAGTTATAATTGGAATGGCAGTAGCTCACTTGGTTGGTTCTGTTATCAACCGACACCTCTTGATTTTACGCTAACACCGTATATTACAGCCAATGCTTCTTCTGCTGAGGTTGGCAGTCAAGTTCAGTTGACGAATAAGGTGACAAACAGCGGACATGCTAGTAGCAATAACTCACAATGGCAATTTTCACAGTTTGTGGTTCCGACAGGGGGTTCGTATCCAAACGGAGGTATTAGCGGTACTCAGCCTGCCCAGTACTATCGTAATAATCTTGTACGTCTTGACGGTGGAACGGGTATATCATATCCGGTTGGAGATACATCTCTCGGACAACCAAACGAGACGCTACCAGATTATCCGGCAGGCTATAAAGTATGCTATGCATTATCAGTTCAAGCGTACTCTAATACTGATGGACGATGGGCACACTCGGCGCCAGTCTGTGTGACGATTTTAGTGAAACCACTTGTGCAGGTGTGGGGGAGTGATCTTTCGGTAGGTAACTCGTTCTTGGGTACAACTGCGGCAGTGCCAACTGCTAACGTTGACACGAGCGTCACAACGAAGACGATCAGCGGTACAACCTATAGCTTCGGTTCATGGGTAGAATACGGTATTTTTGCCACCGGCCTTACCACCAACACAGGATCTGCTGCAGCCTATGCGGGTACAGGTGCTCAAGCAGGCTTGGTGAATGCAACGCTATGTAGTGAGACGCAACTAAGCTTTAATAACGCAGCAACGAGCGGTGGTGTCTGTAACTCAGGCGGTTCATTTACAACAATTGGTAAGTTTACGACATCTCGATCAATTCCCGATGTGGCATCAAGCTATCCAATATCGGGTACCACGCCACAGTTTGGCGGAAGCAACTTATCAGCTGCGACGACTCAAGGCCTTTATACGTCATCGGGTGACCTCACACTGACGGGTGGCATGATTGGTGCTGCAAGTGGTTCTGCTGGTGCCGGACGATGGGTAGTGATTAACGCGCCAAATGCGACGGTAACAATCAGTGGCAATATTACCTATACTCCCGCTCAGCTGAACTCGATAGATGACATTCCGCAACTGATTATTATCGCGAAAGACATAAATATTACTGGCACTGTGAAAAATATTGATGCATGGCTGATTGCAAAGCCAAGCCCAACGCTTGCGGATGGCATTATTAACACCTGTTCAGATGTGGCGCCGTCTGCGCCGCTGAGTACTGCAATATGTAGTAACACGCTGACGATTAATGGTCCTGTGATGGCGAATCGACTGTTACTGCGTCGCACGACTACTCCAGGCCTTGGCCTTGCCAGTGGGATACCTGCAGAGACGATTAATTTACGACCCGACGCCTATATTTGGGCTGCGGTTCACACGCTAAGTAACGGTCGCATTGAGACTGTGTATTCGAGCGAACTTCCTCCTCGTTTATAATCTTCACTTGTTGCTTGCTTTTACGCTTACGCTTTAGGTATAATGATAACCAATATGGCATTACTAAAAGGCGTGGGCGACTTTTTTGCACTCGACATTGGAACCAATGCAGTGCGTGTTGTTCAGTTAAACAAGACTGGGCCTGATAGTTGGAGCCTACAACATTTCGGCTATGCGCCACTCGACGAGAAAACCGGTGCTAGTGCGTCAGCGGAGAGCCTACGTCGCCTTGGTGAAGTAATCATGACAGCAGTCGGACAGAGTGGCATCAAGGAAAAAAATGTTGTCATCGGGCTGCCGTCGGGTAAAACGTTTACTACGGTGATTGATGTGCCAACTATGGGTGAAGCGGAGCTTAAGAGCACCATTAAATATCAAATTGATCAGTATATTCCAATGGCAGTTGATGAGGCCAAGGTAGACTGGGCGCTCCTAGGCCAATCTTTGCACGATCCAAAGCAACAAGAGGTACTCCTTGCGAGCACCGCAGTTAGCTACGCTGAGGAACGACTTGAATTTATCGAGAGTCTTGGCTTTAACGTGATTGCGGCTGAGCCAGATCCGCTTGCGATGATTCGCTCACTGCTACCAAGTGGTATTAAAGACGCGCGTTTAATCATCGACGTTGGTGATCAATCAACTGATCTCGCGATTACGTTTGGTGATAGTCCACGACTTGTGCGTACCATCCCAATGGGTCTCAAGTCGCTTATTAAGGCAGCCGTACAGAACTTGAATGTGCAAGAAGATCAAGCACGTCAGTTTATTTTGAAGTTTGGCTTAGCACCAGACCGTCTTGAGGGTCAAGTCTACCGCGCGATCGAAGGGACACTTGATAACTTTGCAGCTGAACTCGTGAAATCGATTAAATTCTTCCAAACACGTTATCCAAATACACCAGTTGGCGGTATCTTGCTGTCTGGGTTTGGTGCAATTGTGCCGCAATTTGGTGAATATGTAACCGCAAAAACAGGCGTTGCCTCAAGCGTTGCAAACCCGTGGCAGAAAATACGTGTTGCTCAGGGTGATCAGCAGCAGCTTGCCAGTATTGCGGCTGAGTTTGCGACCGTTATTGGGCTTGCCGAGCGGAGGAATGGATAATGATTGAAATTAATCTTGTCCCCGACGTCAAACAGGAGCTCATTAAAGCACAGCGTGTTCGCTCTGCGGTGATTTCAGTGTCTATTTTGATCGGTATTATCTCCGCTGGCGCAGTAACGGCACTAGCCATTTATGCGTTTCCAGTACAGACACTGCGTAACGTAGTTGTCGACGCATCTATTAAAAAGGGCGGCGACCAGCTTGCGGGCGTGACTGATCTGTCAAAAACACTGACGCTTCAAAACCAGCTCACCAAAATATCGAGCTTACATGATAGTGCACCGATTGATTCGCGCATTTTTGACGTCTTGCAGGCAATTATCCCACCAGCACCAAATGCCGTTCAAATTTCTGACTTAACGGTTGATGCGACTAGTAATACAATTACCATTGATGGCCAAGCAGCTAATAGTTATGCGGCCGTCGAGGTCTTTAAGAAGACAATTGACGGTGCGCTCGTAAAGTACACGAGTGACGGCACTGCTAGTAGTGTTGGCCTTGCTTCCAACGTTAGTACGAGTAACACCAGCTACGGTGAAGATGCGACTGGCGTAAAGGTACTGCGCTTTACGCTCAGTTTTAGTTATGCACCTGAACTCTTTTCGGCACTCTCAACTAACACGACCGTAACAATCGCAGCTCAAGGCAACGCGACAGACTCATTCCTTGGTGTGCCAAAGAGTATTTTTGTTGATCGAGCAGCAGATATACAGGGGACGAATTAATATGCAAAAAGATGCTGCAATTAGGAAGAGAACACAGATTAGTAAGGCGAGCCGTACGATGTTTTTGTGGGTTGCAGTTATATCCGTTGTATTTGGCATCGCTCTTGTGTGCTCGATTTTCTTGATCCAAAAAATTGTCTTTAACGAAAAAGTGTTGGCTGAAAAGAATAAAACGGTTGCAGTGCTCACTCAGAACAACGCGAACATTACAGACCTCGAGGGTAATATTCGCGCTCTCGATACAAATCAGGACCTTATTAATGCCAAGGTGAGCTCGGATGACCAAGCCGTTCAAGTGATCCTTGATGCATTACCATCCGACGCGAACTCACTTGCGCTCGGTGCGTCGCTACAAAACAAATTGCTTGCAGGTATCCCGAACCTGACGATTGTGTCACTTCAGGTTGATCCTGTGGCTGGGGTTGAATCACTTGGAAATGACACGACGACGCAGGCGAGTGTTACGCCGTCTACGACCGACGCATCACAGATTACCTTCCGTTTTTCGGTGAGTGGTGATGACGCAGCCTTAAAGACTGTGCTTCAGAATCTCGAAAAATCTATTCGAACAATCAACATCAGTTCGCTCAAGATTGAGAGCCAAGGTGCCAATCGTTTGATGACAGTGGAAGCAAGCGCATACTACCAACCAGCGCGCGTCGTTCAGTTAACAGACAAGGTGGTGAAGTAATGAAAAAAACAGACATGGCAATGATTATATTTATTGCATCAATTAGCGTTATTGTGGCATATTTCGTGGCGAGTAGTATTTTTGGTAATATTTCAAAAGACGCTGCGAAGGTGAAAACCATCGATCCAATTAGCTCCACACTCGTGCAACCACGGTCCGACATTTTCAATAAAGATGCGATCAACCCAGCGGTTCAGGTACAGATTACCGGAACTGGAACGCAGTAGGCTCTCCCCATGGCACTTCTTACAGGCGACATCCAAGAGAAACTCATCAATCTGTTGATTGACGAGGGTCTTGTGACGCCTGAAATTTTGCGGAGTGCCGAAGCAAGCTCGAAAACCTCGGGCACACCACTACTCGGGCTTCTGACTGACCAACATATCGTTGACGACGAAATGCTTACCCATGCCATTGCCCAGGTGTCAGGTGTGCCGTATGTGAACTTAACGACCAGTTTAATTGACCAAAACGTTCTTTCACTGTTACCTGAAGATATTGCTGAGCGATTTATGGCAGTACCTCTTGCCGAGGTGCAAAACCGTCTTGCTGTTGCGATGATTGATGCCAATAACGTCCAGGCCGTCGACTACCTCGCAAACCGCATCCAGCGCCCACTGAAGGTCTTTATGGCATCTGAAGCCGGTGTGCGCCATGTACTCGATCAATACCGAACTGACCTTTCAAGTGTGGATGAAGCAGCCGAGGTATCACAAGCCGAAGCGAGCTTAGACTCCGACAGAGCAGTCAAAACGATTGTGCAGGATTCGCCAATTTCTAAGGCCCTCAGTACAATCCTGGAGTACGCTGTGAAGTCTCGCGCCAGTGATGTGCACGTTGAGCCACTTGAAAATACCCTCAAGATTCGTTGTCGCGTTGATGGTGTGCTACGTGAGATTATGCAATTGCCAAAGAGTATTGAACCTGCCCTTGTGAGCCGTATAAAAATTTTATCCGAACTGAAGATTGATGAACACCGCGTGCCTCAAGATGGTCAGTTTACTGTGAAAGTTGGCGGTAAAGAAGTAGACCTTCGTATTGCGATTAGCCCCGTTGTATGGGGTGAGCAAGTAGTGATTCGTCTTCTTGATAAATCGGGTAATAGTTTTGATATTGAGGAAATGGGTTATGCTGGACGAGCCCTTCGTGTGATCCGAAAAGGTATTCGTCATCCGAACGGTATGATTTTAACATCAGGCCCGACCGGTAGTGGTAAGTCAACAAGTTTGTATGCACTTATTAAGGAAATTAAGGATGATACGGTCAATATTGTGACGCTCGAAGACCCAGTTGAGTACAAAATGGATGGTGTTAATCAAATTCAGGTGAATGCAGATGTTGGATTGACGTTTGCCACAGGTTTACGCTCGATTTTGCGTCAAGACCCTGACGTGGTGATGGTAGGAGAGATCCGTGACAGTGAGACTGCGAGTCTTGCCGTTCAGGCTGCTCTGACAGGGCACCTTGTATTTAGTACACTGCACACCAATAGCGCGGCTGGAGTGCTTCCGAGACTTCTTGATATGGATATTGAGCCGTTCTTGATCGCAAGTACTGTCAATACTATTATTGGACAGCGCTTGGTACGCCGAGTAGGGCCGAAGCGTGAAACGTATCAGTCGAATCCAATCGAAACGCAGAATATTTTACGTACAATTGGTCACTTATTACCGAAGACGCCAGCCGACGTGGCGGCGGTTGCACAAGATTTAGGCTATAAAGACTTGCCCCTAGCAGGCCAAAGCGCTTATACTTTAGTTAAGGGCATCGATTCGCCTCAAACACCGCATGGTTACAGTGGTCGTGCTGGGCTCTACGAAGTGATGGATGTGAATACAGACATCCAAAACCTCATCGTAGCGCGCGCCACGAGCTCTGAAATTCAGAGATTAGCGGTGTCACAGGGAATGATTACGATGCGACAAGATGGGTACCTTAAGGCGCTTCAGGGCATCACAACAATCGAAGAAGTAAATAGGGTAGCGGCGGATACAGCATAATGAAGGGTGGGACACTATGAATAATCAAGAACTAAGGATCGAAGTACTCCTCGAGGAGGTAGTTCGTAAGCGTGCATCGGACCTTCACTTACAGGTCGGTCTTCCACCGATGCTTCGTATTGACGGCTCACTTTTACCGGCTCCTGGCTTTAATCCGCTCGATGAGCAAGCTGTTGAGACACTTGTCTTTGCCATTCTCGACCAAGATCAACGCCAAATTCTCTTAAAGGACAAAGAATTTGACTTTAGTTTCGCCTTTGGCACACTCGGACGTTTCCGTGTGAATGCCTATCATGAACGTGGCAATCTGGCAGCCGCCCTTCGTTTGATTCCAAATGAAATTAAATCGGTCACGGAGCTTGGTATGCCAAACATCGTTATGAGCTTTGCTGATTATCCTCGTGGTCTTGTTCTTGTAACTGGCCCAACGGGAAGTGGTAAATCGACAACGCTTGCTGCGCTTGTCGACAAGATTAATACCGAGCGCTCACAACATATTATTACGATTGAAGACCCAATTGAGTTTACACATAAATCAAAAAAGTCAGTCATTGTACAACGTGAAGTCCACTACGACACGTATTCATTTAGCGCAGCACTTCGTTCAAGTCTGCGTCAGGACCCAGATGTTGTATTGATTGGTGAGATGCGTGACCTTGAAACAATTTCAGCTGCCATTACGATCGCTGAAACGGGACACTTGGTGTTTGCAACGCTTCACACCAACAGTGCTGCCCAATCAATCGATCGTATGATTGACGTCTTCCCTCCGCACCAACAGCCACAGATTCGTGCACAGCTTTCAAATATTTTGATGGCAATTTGTTCGCAGCGCCTCGTTCCAGCAATTGGTGGTGGCCGAGTGGTGGCGGCTGAAGTATTGGTGGCTAACCCAGCTGTTCGAAACATTATTCGAGAAGGCAAGGCACACCAACTTGACGCTGTTATCCAAACGGGTGCTGACCAGGGTATGCAGACAATGGATCGCACGCTTGCCGGCCTTGTACAAGCTGGTACGGTCACGTATGACAATGCTCGTGAATTCGCTGTTGACTTGGTTGAATTCGAGAGGCTCATGCGAGGCTAGAAATGAAAAAATTCTCCTACGAAGCGCGCGATCAAGCCTCAAATAAAATTACCAAGTCGACCTTGCAGGCTGATTCCGAATCAGCAGCAGCCCATCTTTTGATTGAGCAAGGTTTTACGCCGCTGGTTATTAAGGAAGAGTCAGAGCAGGGAAACATCTTTGCGAAACTGTCTGGTCGTATTACGACGAAGGATAAAATCGTTTTTACACGTCAGCTTGCCACACTTATTGGTGCAGGACTGCCGATGGCGCAGAGTCTTCACACCGTTCTTGAACAGACGCAAAATAAACAAATGCAATCCATTATCCAAGAGATTACCGCTGGAGTAGAAGGAGGAAAAGCGCTCTCTGACTCGTTTGCGAAGCACCCACAGGTGTTCGATGCGGTCTTTATTGCGCTTGTTTCAGCTGGTGAGCTTTCAGGAACGCTTGATGATTCACTGATACGTGTTGCTAACCAACAGGAAAAAGATGCTGCGACAACAAGTAAGATTCGCGGCGCTCTCACGTACCCGCTGATTGTGCTCGTTGTTATCTTCGGCGTGATGGCATTCATGCTCTTTACGGTCGTGCCACAAGTTGAAAAACTCTACCACGATCTCAAGAAGCAACTTCCGTGGATTACACAGATTATGGTAAACGTTGCCAGTTTCTTATCACATTTCTGGTGGATTGTGGTTATTGTCGTCGGAATCGGTATCTACTTTTTCATTCAATACCTTAAGACCGAGTCGGGTATTAAATTTAAAGATACGTTTAAGCTCAATGTACCTGTTTTTGGAAGCATGTTCCGTAAGCTCTATATGGCGCGCTTTACGCGTACCGGTCAAACACTACTGAGTACTGGCGTGAGTATGCTTGATATGCTGGCGATTACATCAAAGGCGATTAACAATACAGTTCTTGCGAAAGGGATCTTACGAGCAGCCGAAAAGGTAAAGGGTGGTAAGGCGCTGTCCGTCGCACTACAACCTGAAGATTACATATTGTCGCTTGTGCCACAGATGATTAAGATTGGTGAACAATCGGGTCGTATTGATGAAATGATGGGAAAAGTGGCGCAGGTGTATGAAGACGAACTTGATGAGCAAATTCGCACAATCTCAACATCCATTGAACCAATTCTTATGGTAGTGCTTGCGATTGTGGCCGGTGGTATGGTGGGGGCAATTCTTTTACCTATTTATAGCTTAGTCAACGGCATTAATGTCTAGACAGATTATCACCTTTGGCGTACTATTAGCTTAAGCGCCATGCGCCATTAATAAAGTTCATGCGAAAGGTGGAAAAAATTCATATGAACGTTACACGAAAAGAAAAAGGATTTACGATTATCGAAGTTGTGTTGGTTCTTGCAATCGCAGGACTGATCTTCTTGATGGTATTTATTGCTCTCCCAGCACTACAAAGAAGCCAACGTGACACCCAGCGTCGCAATGATGTTGCACGAGTGCTGACACAGGTAACGAGCTACGTTAATAATAACAGAGGCTCAATTCCTACGTCTCTCATTACTCTTACGAGCGGTAAGTCATTTGTTCAGCATTACCTAGCAGGCACCTCGGCTAATACGGCGGGTAGTGACTACCAAGACCCAACAACTGGTCCATATGTCTTTGTCGACGGTTCAACGCCGGCACAGGGACAAATAGCGTATGCGTACAAAGCAGTTTGTGGCACCGACGGTGCGACTGTCGCTGGAACTGCAAGGCAGTTTGCTCTTACGATCTATCTTGAAGGCCAGTCAACACCGTACTGTGTTGATAATCACTAGAATACGAGCGTGATATCTCTAAAACCTCCGAGGTAACTCGGAGGTTTTTGTTTGGCCATAAAACTGGTATGCTTAATGGTAATGGATAAACTCGTTATATATCTCGCTCTTGTGCTTATCGGACTATGCTTTGGTAGCTTCGCTGGTGCAATGGTATGGCGCCTTCGCGCCCGTCAGCTGGTTGAAGATAAAGCGGCAGGGGAACCTGTTAATGCAAAAGAGCTAGCACGGCTAGAAAAGCTGACGAAGAAAGATGCGCTCCATGACCATTCACAGTGTTTGTACTGTTCATATACACTGCGTTGGTATGATCTGATCCCACTTTTTAGCTGGCTAAGCCTTGGTGGTAAATGTCGCAATTGTCGCCATAAAATTGGTCGCATGGAGCCACTCATTGAGCTAGGTGTAGCCGTTTTCTTTGTGATTTCGTATACATTTTGGCCATATGGCCTTACGACCACGCTTGAAATTGCACGACTTATGATCTGGCTTGCTGCTGGAGTGAGCCTGGCAATCCTTTTTGTATACGATTTGAAGTGGTTTTTGCTGCCAGACCGAATAAATTTCACACTCATTGGTCTTGGCGCCGTAACATCTGCCATAGCCGTTATTGAGGCTAAAGACCATATTGCTACGATTCTTAGCATCGTTACTGCGGCGATTATCCTTAGTGGTCTCTACTTCGTGCTCTATGTTATCTCAAAAGGTCGCTGGATAGGCTTTGGTGACATTAAATTGGGTCTTGGTCTTGCACTGCTCCTAGCTGACTGGCGCCTTGCGTTCATTGCGCTATTTGCAGCTAACCTCATCGGCTGTTTAATTGTGATTCCTGGCATGATTCGTGGTAATTTGAAGCGAGACTCTCATATATCATTTGGCCCACTACTGATCCTTGGTACTGTTGTGGCCCAGTTTGTCGGCCTGTATCTTATTGGTACGTATTTTTACGGCTTCTTCTAAGCGGTAGTTGATACAACGCTTATGCTATAATTATGCGTAAATGGGCAGCATATCTCACCCCGGTTTTACGATTATTGAAACGATGCTTTTTTTGGCGATCACTGGAGGCCTTATTGTCGCAATTTTGGCTGGGTCTGGGACTGCCATTAATAACCAGCGCTATCAAGACAGCGTAACAACCCTCAAAACGACTCTCCAAGATCAATATGCACAGGTCAGTAGTGTCAATAATTCACAGTCTAACGCCGCGATATCATGTGATACGAATGGCGTTGTCACCGTTGATCAAAGTTCACCGGCAACACCCCGTGGTCAGGGTGCTTGTGTTATTATTGGACGATTTGTATCGATTGATGACACGACTATTACTGCTAACTCAGTTGTTGGCTATAACGCCAATGACTCATCGTACTATATTGCCAATAACTCCAGTGACATCACCGAGCTACACGACTACAAATTGTCGCTCCTCTCAACTACCACAACGACTGATACGGTGGAGTGGGGTTCGCGTATCGCATGGCCTGTGAGTGGGGTAAGCTTTAAGAATCCAACGACGCCACGTTCCATCGGTGTTCTTATTCTACGTTCTCCTAAAAGTGGTATTACCTATACCTTTACAGCTGATAGTTGGTCGGTAACTGACCTTACAAGTATGATTGTTGCGGGTAATAGTATTCCAGGTCAAGGTCAAAGACGTATTTGTGTCGATCCGGGCGGAGCGGTTGTAGCTGGAGGCTTGGCGGTTATGATTGATGCCTATGCTTCAAGTGGGGCGGGCATTGAAATACGCACAAATGATATGGGAGATGCCTCTACATGCTGAAAAAGCATTTTAAGCCAGGCGATACGTTGATCGAAGTGCTCTTTGCAGTGACGGTTTTTAGTCTTGTCGTAGTAGGAAGCTTGTCTATTATGAATGAAGGCTCAAACGCGACGCAACATTCTCTCGAAATTACGCTCGTACGTCAGCAGATAGATGCTCAGGCCGAGTCACTACGGTTTTTACACGATTCATACGTTGCCGCCTATCAACCCAGTGTGACATATACTGGCCCAGCCGCGCAGTGGGCTGCAATGCTCACAGGCATTACATCGACACCGATAACCAGCGCAACTACCTTTCAGGGTGTATCAACGACCTGTCCGACACCACAAAATGGCAGCTTCATCATTAATAGCAATACGGCGACGTTTCTTACTGGTAGTAGTAACGTAAAATTCACGTCTGCAACTGGCTTTGCACAGATTGACTACACAAAGAGTCCTGTTGAAGCACAGGGTGTTTGGGTTGAGGCTGTTCGATCATTAGCAAGCGGTGATCCAACGCAAGCGAATGCCGGTTTTATTGATTTCCATATTTTGGCATGTTGGCCAGTCAACGGGAGCAATGTGCCAGCAACGATTGGAACGATTGTGAGGTTATATGATCCGCGCGGTTAGTAAGCAAGGTTTTACATTGATTGAGTTGATGCTCTCAATGAGTTTCATTTCTGTGCTCCTTATTGCAATTGCCCTGACTATCATACAGATTAGCAATATTTATAATCATGGCCTCACAATCAAGGATGTGAATCAATCGGCTCGTTCAATTTCAAGTGAGCTCCAAAGTGGCATATCACAGGCCGTGCCATTTTCAATTGCCTCCGGTACGGGTAGTCATTATATTCAATCAGCTTGGGGCGGACGACTTTGTGTGGGCCAGTATAGCTATATCTGGAACTACGGCGTCAATATCAATAATGCGATTACGACGAATAACTATAGTGACTCAAATCTGAACGTGTATGTTACAACACCAAGTACGATCATCCGTTTTGTGAAGGTACCGGATACAAATGCAGTCTACTGTACGCAGACGAATGGTAAATATCCAGATATAGCTTCAACAAATGCTGTCGATCTTCTTAACGCGGGAGATCACAGCCTGGCAATCCATAGCTTCAGTATTGCATCGGCAGCTGGCGCGATTGATGCCAAGACAAACGAGCGCCTTTATACGATTAGTTTCCTGATCGGTACTAATGACCAAAACGCACTCGTCAGTGGCTCGACCTCATGTAAACCACCAAGTGTCAGCGGGGCGGATCCGACGTATTGTTCTGTTCAGCAATTTACGCTCGCCGTTCGAGCGGGAAATGCGATAAGATAGTATGAAAGGACGTACGATGGGTATATATACGAAACAAGTAGGCGCCGTCTCACTATTTATCGTTATTTTTACGATGCTTCTTATCACGATTGTCACGGTGAGCTTTATTCGTATTACGTTACAAGATCAGCAACAGGCGAGTAACCAAGATCTTTCACAAAGTGCTTACGACTCAGCCCAGGCGGGTGTTGAGGATGGCAAACGAGCGATTTTGCAGTATCAAACCATTTGTGCAAGTGACACATCTGCAAATCACAAGGTCTGTGGTGATGCTGCTGCCACTCTTAGCAGTTCCTCATGTAATCAAGGTTTAGCGGGCATCGAAACAATTACTAGTGGTGAACAAAAAGTGCAGCAGACACAAAGTACAGGTGACGTGACGCTTGATCAGGCCTATACATGTGTCACGATCAATCTGCAAACGGCAAACTACCTTGGTTCACTCGACGCTTCCGCTTCAAAAGTAATACCGCTTGTGGCGCCGGCAGGTAGTTCATTTAATACAGTGACACTCCAGTGGTATAGCCCTCAAGACGTAGGGGCTGCTAATAATTATGCTGTTGATCTATTACCATTTGGTTCAACGGTCTATCCGCTTGTTTCACCATGGCCTGCAAATCGTCCATCACTGATGCGAGCACAGCTTTTTCAGATTGGAAGTAGCTTCACGCTTGCAAATCTTGATGCGTCAGCACCAACACAGAGTGATGCAAACACACTTTTCTTGTACCCATCTGCAACTCCAGCTAATACGACCAAATTATTCACGAGTGACAGTCGTTCATCGCCAAAAGCAGCAGGTAACGGTCCTCAGGCAGTCACTTGTAAGAGTAGTGTCTCTGCAGGTGGTTATGCTTGCTCAGTTGATTTAACGCTTCCTGATCCGATTAACGGTGGTAGCAGAGTTGCTTACTTGCGCCTAAGTGCTCTCTATAACAAAACCAACTACAGTGTGACCCTTTCTAACGGTGGTAGTCCAGTCAAATTTGATGGCGTACAGCCAGAAATTGATTCAACAGGGCGAGCAAATGATTTATTCAGACGAGTTCAAAGCCGTGTTGAGGTGACCGACCCAGCCTATCCGGATGCTGCAGTCGATATTACCGGTAATTTTTGTAAAGATTTCAGTGTTACAGATAATGTAGCTGACTATGTAGCAAGTCCTAGCTGTAGCCCTTAATCAGTTGTTTCGCTATGAAACTTTTCGTAGATTTCTCGTAAGTGCTGGTCGGTCACGTGGGTATATACCTGTGTTGTACTAATATTACTATGTCCGAGCATTGCCTGAACGCTCCGTAAATCAGCACCGTTCATAAGAAGATCAGTCGCGTAGCTATGGCGCATAGTGTGGGGGCTTACATGCTTTGTAATACCGGCGAGTCTCGCATAGCGGGTCACGATACGCTGAATGCTACGGGCGGTTAGTCGCCTGTAGTTTCCGGTATTATCGACAACATTATTGCGACTATAACTTAAAAAGAGAGGGCCGAGGTTATCCATGCGGCCTGCTAAGTAATCATCAATGTGACTTGCTGCACTTTCGCTAATAAAGATAGGACGGTCCTTTTGACCTTTTCCACGCACCATAAATTCGCGTCGCTTGGTATTAATGTGATCTCGATTGAGATTAACTAGCTCGGAAACTCGAAGGCCGCTGGAAAAGAGTAGTTCAACCAACGCGCGATCACGCAGGCCAACTTCACTTGAGGTATCAATGTGCTCAAGCAGGCGTTCGACTTCGTCGTAATGGAGAAAGGTCACTTGTTTGCGACTCACTTTTGGAAGCTCAATTTTCTCTGGTGAGAGGCTAGATATATCCCGCTTGGATAGATAGGTGAGGAAGCCGCGAAGTGCGATGAGGTGATAGCTTTGGGTAATCGTTGCCAGTTCACTATCATTGTCATTTTTATAACGATTCAACCAGAGCCTATATTTGCGAATCATCTCCGTTGTAATTTTTTCTACTTCGATGTTATCGCTAAACTCGACAAAACGCTCAAGGTAGAGCTTATAATTTTCGGCGGTCTTGGCAGAACGACCACCCTCTACCTCAAGGTGTTCGATGTAGTCGAG
>DIZB01000028.1 GCA_002427805.1 Candidatus Saccharibacteria bacterium UBA6039 | reverse complement strand
TAGTCTCGTGGGCTCGGAGATGTGTATAAGAGACAGGTATTTAGTAGTAGCGACTGGCTAAGCCCAGCCCGCCCAGCAGCAATGATAGAATCGTCTGTTAGCGGAGGCGGCACGGCAACATTTGAATTCAGCATGCACGCGCCCCAATATCTCGGTTACTATCCGGAGTCCTTTGGTGTGCTTATAGAAGGCTACATATGGTTAGACGGAGCTTTCACTATACCTGTTACTGTTGCTTCCGCAAACCCTTACTACATGCCTCAAATACTATCTTTTGAAGCATATGCCGATAGTGCTCGTACACGTAAATTAAATCCCCTCTCCATTACTAATTACACTGGATCTAAGGTCTACATGAAGATTACTGTTAAAAATGCCGGTAATCAAACTTTTCCTGCTGGCACCACACAAGTGGCGACGGCTAATCCCCTTGATCATGCGAGTATATTTAGTGACTCAAGTTGGCTAGTACCATCACAAAGTCGCGCAGCGCAAGCGCAAGAAGGCGACATAGCGCCCCAAGGGACTGGAACATTCCTCTTCTCTCTAACCTCACCCGCAGCACCTATATCAGAAACAACAGAACAGTTTGGGCTCGTCATCGATGGTGTAACATGGTTAAGTACGAACATTGGTCAAGTTTCTATACAGACAACTCAACGACCACCGTCTGAGCTTGACGAAAATCAAACACTTAATATAGGCGACTCCCTCCTATCCTATGATGGACAATTCTGGTTAGTTCTCCAAGGTGACGGCAACCTAGTACTCTATTCACCAAATCGCGCTTTGTGGTCTACTCAAACACAGGGTAAAGGTGGCGTAAGACTTGTTATGCAAAACGACGGTAACTTAGTACTTTATCGAACAGACTGGACGCCAGTTTGGTCAAGTAACACTGCAGGAAGGGGGGGCGGCTCAAAGCTAATTCCACAGACCGATGGTAATCTCGTCACATATGATCCATCTTGGAACCCAACGTGGTGGTCCGGAACTAATGGTCAGCAGTAGTTCTCAATCCAGCAAACTGATATAATATTCCTAGTAACAATGAAAAACGTATATATCGAAGGTCTCGGTCTTGTCGAAAGCCATTTCAGTGGTGTCGGTCAATATATCCTTGGGATAATTCGCGGTATTGATGACGTCATAGAAAAGAAAAAACTTTCTGGTGAAAAAGTACCGAACGTTCGAGTCATCATTCCTTATGATACTGTGAAGAAATTCAAAAAATTTGGATTTAAGCACATTGGCTTTAAAACATATCCTATGTCATTTCGCTATATGTCTGCCCTAAACCATAGGAGCAAACTACCTCCAATTGACTTATGGTGTGGCGCTGGCTTTTATATCTTTACCCGCTTTGCCGCAATGCCCTTAGTATTTAGTAAATACGCTGTCGTTGTTTACGACTTGTCATTTGAACTTTATAGTCAGTTTTCCGATGAGGCAAATGCAAAGTTCCTCTCTCCGCGCACGAAAGCTGCGGTCGCATCTGCCGTTAAGACAATTACTATTTCTCAAAATGCAAAAAAAGAAATTATGCAATTTTATAAGATGAAGGATGATTCAGTGCTCGTAGCAACACCCGCAGCCGACCAAACTCATTTTTATCGCCGCAGCGAGCAGGAGATTGAACAAACTAAAGTTAAATACAACATTAAAGGTAAGTACATACTGTCACTATCTAATCTTGAGCCTCGTAAGAATCTCGAAGGCCTTGTTGACGCCTATTGTACACTTCCGAAGTCAACTACCGATGATACCAGCCTGCTATTAGTCGGTGTAAATGGGTGGAAAACTCAGAAACTCTTTCAAAAGATTACGGGTAGAGTGCGCGAGGGGTATAACATCGTTCGCCCCTCTCATTATATACACGACGAGGATAAGCCAGCTATACTTTCGGGTGCCGAAATGTTAGTCTACCCAAGTCACTACGAGGGTTTTGGTATGCCCCCGCTGGAAGCTCTTGCATGCGGTACCCCTGTTGTATGCGCCGATAATTCATCACTCCCAGAGGTCGTAGGCGACCTAGCAATCCAAATAGACAGTAGCGATACTCAAGCCATAGCCGAGGCAATTACAGTGACACTAAAGAATAAGACGAGCTCGAGCAGAGTCTTGTACGATGGACCGAAGCAAGCGGAAAACTTTAGTTGGACAAAATCGGCTGAGACGTATTATGAGCTAATCATGGAGAATGTCTAGATGAAAATAGGTATAGATATGTCGGTACTTCAGTCTGATCACCGTTTTAGAGGTATTGGCTCAGTTGTTGTTAACTTTATCAATAATCTCAGTGAAAGTGACAAGAGTGAACACTCTTTTGTTTTTTTTGTTGAAGTAAAGGATGAAGGAAAGACTTACGAGCAACTAAAATTAGATGGTTTAAAGTATGAAGTAAGGTACCTACATAATAAAATTTACACTACTCTACCCGGGCAACTAGCTATTGTTAGTAAGATATTCTATAAGGCGTTAGGGTACATCCAATACTTAACTGGTGACCCTCGTATTTCAACTAGTGACCTATCTGACATTGATCGTTTCATCCAGTTTGATCAAAATCGCAAACTACCGCGAAAAGCCCATGAGCGAGTAGCTCTATTTTTGCACGATTTAATACCATATGTACTAGAGGCCGACTACCTATGGTCGTTTAAGACTGCTCGCCTACACGGTAAAAGCTTTAAAGGCTCAGTAAAATCTGAGCTTCTAAGATTTCAATATATGTCTCGACTAAAAATTAATGCCAAGCGAGCTAGAACCCTAATTGCCAACTCCGAGTACACAAAAAAAGATTTCGTTAAATATTTAAACTTAAACCCAAGTAAGATATCCGTTGCGCAACTTGGTGTCAACACAGTAAACGAAGAAAACGAAATTGCAAAGCCGAGCTTCATCGAATACAGAACAACCATGTGGGGCACTGTTACGCAGGAGTTCGATCCACAAACTAAACCTTTTATCCTCTTTATGGGTGGAACCGACTTCCGAAGAAAAATGGTAGATCTACTGGCTGCATTCAACAATATACGCGCCCGCGGTTTTGACGTCTCTCTCGTACTCTCGGGTGATTCCCTTGAGGGTATTGAGGATATAAAGAACCCCATCATGAAGTCATACATTCAAAACAATACATCTTATTTAAGTGATATACATCTGTTGGGCTATGTCGACAATATCCAAAGAGACTGGTTATATAAAAACACGCTCGCGTTCATATTTCCCAGCGTTTACGAGGGTTTTGGTTTACCTGTATTAGAGGCTATGAGCCACAGAGCAGCTGTAATCACCTACGATAACACGGCTATCACGGAAGTTGCAGGCAAGAGTGTTTTGTATGCTGATAGCTTCCTACAGATAGCTGAGCATGTTACTGCAATCCTAGATAATCCTAAGTCTCTAGAAAAAATAAAACAGCTAGGTGTCGCCCGAGCACAGCTCTTTACGTGGGAAAAAACTAAAGACAAAATACTCAAAGCCTTGAGTCGCTAGCTACATTTTAAATTTGTAAACTAACGCCGATAATAGAGCGACGACTCTAAGCTTTCCTAAGGCACGTGCCCAGGTTACACGCTCCGTATGTCGAATCTGTTTTTTTGATAACGGGAGGAGGGGGGTCTTTATAGCATTAAGTAACGCTTTTTTAAAAGAGCGATTGCTGTTGCCAATATAAACATTCGGCATGTGTATATATCTGTCTCTTATACAC
>DIZB01000004.1 GCA_002427805.1 Candidatus Saccharibacteria bacterium UBA6039 | reverse complement strand
TAATTCGACTGCGGAGGTCATATGTCCAGTATTGAACGAACACTTATTCTATTTAAGCCAGATGCCATACAAAGAGGCCATGTGGGTGAAATTTTAACGCGTTTTGAGCGAGTCGGTCTCAAGATTGTCGGTACGAAAATGCTTGCTCCCGATAGGGACCATTACCACAAACATTACGAAGAAATTGGACAAGTGATTACCAGGCGAGGTGAGGCGACATTTAATAATGTGATGGATATGATGAATGAAGGTCCGGTTATCGCCATGGTACTTGAGGGCGTTGAAGCCGTCGAAATTGTTCGCAAGCTTGTTGGCACAACGGAGCCAAAAGCATCAGCTCCAGGCACAATTCGTGGTGACTTTTCGCACATGAGCTACGGCTATGGGGATCAAGAGCAGAAGGGTATTCCAAATCTCATTCATGCTTCAGGTGATCTGAGTGATGCTAAACAGGAAATACCACATTGGTTCGGTGAAGATGAGCTGTATGATTACGGCGTCTTACATGAAAAGTTCACTCGCTAACCCCTGTTATATGCTACAATACAAGCAGGGTAGGCCTCGGTAGCTCAACTGGATAGAGCAGATCCGTCCTAAGGATAAGGTTGTAGGTTCAACTCCTGCCCGGGGTACCAAATACAATGAGTAAAGATGAACACATAGAAGACCAACTCGATTTTGAAGGTCAGCGCAGTGATGAAAAGTTACTGTTTATATTTCGTCGTCACATTATTGCCATGCGTAAGGGATTTTATTTATTACTCATCCCACTGGTCATCACGGCTATTCCGCCACTTATTTGGCAAAGTAATCTTGAACTATTTCTTTTGCCAGTCGGTGGACTCATTCTTGGCTTGATACTCTTCTCATACCACTTCATTTTATGGTACTTCACTGTCTATATTGTGACCGATCAACGCCTTAGGCAAGTGACGCAAAAAGGCTTTTTCGGTAAGGATGTCATCGAGCTGAGACTGTCAAAGATTCAAAACATAAGCTATAATATACCAGGATTCACAGGTGAGGTATTTCAGTTTGGAACCATCGTTATCCAGACATTTGTCGGTGATCTCGTTATTCATAAAGTTGAGCATCCTGACAAAACATACAATAAACTACAAGATGCCGTTGCAAACGCGGTAGGCCGTCACGAGGATTATGAAGAAACTAGTCTCTAAAATATTACGACGCACTAAAGACACTGTGGCCCCAAGCCGCATTACAAATGATACCGTCGCTGAGCATCGTGAACGTATCCTAGCTGGTGGACGTCGTTTTAAGTATCCGGTCCAATACGCTCGTCATAAGCTTGTCTTTAACGCCATCCTCATTAGTATCGGGGCCTTGATTGCTATCATTGCTGTTGGTTACTGGCAGCTATATCCTGCACAAAATACCAGCGAGTTTGTGTACCGCGTTACTAAGGTTTTGCCACTACCGGTTGCCTATGTTGACGGTGAACCTGTGCCATATAGTGACTACCTTATGAAGTATCTCAGCTCCGTTCATTACTTAGAACAAAAGGAACAGATAAGTCTTAAGAGCGACGACGGTAAGCGCCAAGTTGAATTTATCAAACAAAGCTCCATGGATGATGCGATAGCTGATGCGTATGCCCGAAAATTAGCTGTGAAGATGAATATTACAGTGAGTGATGTCGAACTTGAGGCTTACCTTAAGTCACAACGTCAGTCGAGTGATGGTGAGGTATCTCAACAGACGTATGATGCAGTTGTGCTTGACTATTATGGTTGGAGCCCTGATGAATATCGGTATGCGATGAAAGTAAAAATCCTTCGTCAAAAGGTCACCTACGCAGTTGATAGCAACGCCAGCTCAATAACTGATTCGTTGAAGCCACAGGTGAAGGTAGCTGGAGCGAACCTTCAGGCGATTGCCGATGCGATCAATAAGACAAATCCAGGTGAAGTACTTTACGGTTCATCGGGCCTCGTTCCTAAGACGAATCAAGATGGTGGACTTGCTGCCGTTGCCGCGCTTCTTGCTAAAGGAGCAGTATCAGACGCTGTTAAATCAACAACGGGCAGTGGATACTACTATGTGCGTCTCCTCGATAGCAATGATACTCAAGTGAGCTATGATTATATCCAGGTACCGCTGACGACATTTCAACAACAGCTATCCGATAGCGTGAAAGCTGGCAAGGTAAGTCGCTTTATCTCAGTTGCGCCGCTCAGTACCACTAATAACTAAAGGAGAATAGATATGTTTACACTTCCAGACCTTCCATATGACTATGACGCATTAGGAGCAGTTATTAGTAAAGAGATTATGCAGCTTCATCATGATAAGCACCATCAAACCTACGTTGATAAGCTAAACGCGGCAGTTGAGAGTACTCCAGAACTCGCGGGGCAGTCGATCGAGCAGTTACTGACAAACCTCACCAGTCTTCCAGAAAGTGTTCGAGGTGCAGTTCGCAATCATGGTGGCGGGCACTATAATCACAGCTTATTTTGGCAGTGGATGTCACCCGATGGCGGCGGTGAGCCGACTGGTGAACTTGCTGAGGCAATTATCGCGAAATACGGTAGCTTCCAAGCTTTCGTTGACGAATTTACTGCAAAATCACTGGCACTCTTTGGCAGTGGTTGGACATGGTTACAGCCTGATATGTCTATCGTGACGACGGCAAATCAAGATTCACTACTGAGTCAGGGACTTGACGCACCGATTCTTGGACTTGATGTATGGGAGCATGCCTACTATCTAGATTATAAAAACAGACGCGATGAGTACATCAAGGCTTGGTGGAATGTGGTCAACTGGGACTTCGTTGCAAACCGTCTTCACTCGTAGAATGAGTAGATATCCGCTACACTAGTGGAGTGATGGATTTACAGACCTACGGATATACCGATGAATTTGCTACTCGATTTGACGAGTTAGCACTATCTGCATGTATTCCAGGGCGCGTGATCGCAGATTACGGGGGCTATCTACGTGTTGTGACGCCCGAGGAAGTTGAAGCCGAAATCGCTGGGTCGTTGCAACACGAATCAGAAAATTATTTGCTTCCAAAAGTAGGTGATTTTGTGGCATTAGAAAAGGGGAGTGGCAACAAGGCGACAATTCGCGCCGTGCTTGCGCGGAAGAGCGAGATCGACCGAAAAGCTGCAGGAACTGGCAACCATCGACAGGTACTTGCTGCCAATGTGGACGTCGCATTTGTCGTCCAAGCACTGGACCACGATTTTAGTCCGATGCGACTTGAGCGATATATGTATCAGCTTCGTCAGAGCAACATTGAGCCGATTTTTATCTTTAATAAGGCTGATAAAGCCTACGATAGTGATGAAAAAATTGCTTCAATCGCCAGTTTAGGTATTCCTTCGATTGTTGCATCAGCGACAAGTGGTGTTGGCATTGAAGAAATCCAAGGCTACATCAAAAATGGCGCCACTGCAGTATTTCTTGGTTCATCAGGAGTTGGTAAATCAACGCTGACAAATCGGCTTCTCGGCACTGACCAGCAAAAGACTGCAGCAATTCGTGAGCGCGATTCGACAGGTCGTCATACCACTAGCCACCGTGAACTCTTTTTACTACCAGGGGGCGGAATGATTATCGACACACCGGGTATTCGTGAGCTTCAGTTGTGGGGCGAAGAAGAATTTCTCGCGAAGAGCTTTGGTGACATTGAAGAATTAGCACTTCGATGTGAATTTAACAACTGTAGTCATACCAAAGAACTAAACTGTGCAGTGCTTGGGGCAGTTAAAGGAGGTATGTTATCGCCAGCGCGCCTCGAAAGCTACTTAAAGTTCAAACAAGAGCTGAAAGCTCAAGCTTACTCAGCTGCGTCGTTATCTGCCAAGCAGAAAAAACAGCGCGCTCGGCGCCTCAAAAAGGCGATTCAGCTTGATGAAAAGCTCAAAGATGACGGTGAGCTGTATTAAAAAAGGCCGCTCAAGCGGCATGTTTTAATAATTGTGGCGTGCTCGACCGGATTTGAACCGGCGATCTCCTCCGTGACAGGGAGGCGTGATAACCCCTTCACTACGAGCACATATGTAGGGTGAACTTAGAGTATTCTATCAGTTTTAACCTTTTGACGCAACAGCGGAGGAACGTTTATTTAAGCCCTCCAAGATGCTATAATGAGGAACGATCGCTACCTTGCCGCTGTAGCTCAGTTGGTAGAGCGGCGCTTTCGTAAAGCGTAGGTCTCCGGTTCAAATCCGGACAGCGGCTCCATAAACTCGTATGAAAAAAGTCATTCAACAATCATTACAGCTCCTTATTACTGATAGATACCTCCTGGTACTCTGTGGTTCACTGTTGCTGCTGGCCGCCTTGTTCGCGACGTTCGTTGGCTTTAGTGTTCACCCGAGCGAAATTCAGCTTGTCTCACATTATTCAGCTTTCGGTGTGACGCACCTCTACCGTGACCAGTGGTATTACTTACTGACATTCGGTGCATTTGGTCTTTTTGCAGCGATGATTCATGTCATTCTGGCTATAAAACTATTTATGGTCAAAGGTCACTCAATTGCGATTATGTTTACCTGGCTTGGTATTGCTGTCGTGTTGCTTGCCTGGGTAACGACTTCTGCGGTTATTAACGTGTGGACGCCTCTACTTCAATGATAGATTTCGAGCTGCCACTTGGTAAGCGGACGCTAAAATACCGACTCTTTGAAATGCTACCCGCAACGATTAGTTACGGTGCTTTTGTTCTTCTTATCGTTCTATCGCTCTTCTCGCCACTTCTCGCCGCGATTTATCTGATGCTTATTATCATTACGATGCTTGTAAAGTCGATTGGGATTGTGTATCACACGATCAAGGGCCATAATCGCCTTATCAGGTCTCAAAAGACCGACTGGGCGCAGCGTGTGCAAGATTTTGAGGATCCGATTACATCGTATGAGGCTCATAAAAACTCTCATTCGCGTGCCTACGGTATGCGTCAGCACATTGATAATCTGCGTCTGGCAGCAGCTGATCCTACGGCCTTTCCAAAGCCGTCTGACATCTATCAACTTATTATTGTTGCTGCCTACAACGAATCCTATGAGGTGATTAAGCCTACTTTTCAGTCACTTGTGGACTCAACGTATGATAAGCAAAAAATGGTTGTGGTGCTTGCCTATGAAGAGCGCGGTGGTGATGACATTGAAAAAACTGCTATACGACTGCAAAAAGAATTTGGTAAGAAATTTTACGAAGTCATTATTGTGAAGCATCCCCGTGACATGCCCGATGAAGTCGTTGGTAAGGGTGGTAACATCACATTCGCAGGTAAATTCATGCAGCAATGGTTCAAGGAAAAAGGGATTGCCTATAAGAATATAATGGTCACCACGCTCGACTCCGATAATCGTCCACACACATCGTACTTTGATTACACAACCTACGAATATATAACAAATGAAGACCGCAAACACCTTGCATACCAACCAATTGCATTGTTTGTGAACAATATTTGGGATGTACCAGCGCCAATGCGCGTCGTGGCGACAGGCAATACCTTTTGGAACATTATTAGCGCCATGCGCCCACACAGTATGCGTAACTTCGCATCACACTCACAGCCGATGGAGGCGCTGGTGGAGATGGGCTTTTGGAGCACACGAACGATTGTAGAAGATGGGCATCAGTTTTGGCGCAGCTACTTCTACTTCAATGGTAAATATGCGGTGCAGCCAATGTATATTCCAATCTATCAAGATGCGGTGCTCGACGTGACGTATCGCAAAACCCTTAAAGCACAGTTTATTCAGCTTCGTCGCTGGATGTATGGGGCGTCTGATATTGCGTATATCGGTAGCCACCTCTTTAGTTCAAAGCGTAATGTACCGTTTTTTGGCGGACTTGTGTGGTTCTTTATTGCGCTTGACGGCTATGTCACAGCTGCCAGCGTATCAATTATCGTAGCTGTTGGTGGGTGGGTACCACTGCTGATTAATGCTCAGGCGTATCGAGACGTCGTGGCTCATCAGTTACCGGATGTTATTAGTGCCATTCAGCAGATTGCGCTTATCGGTGTGATTGTGATGGTGTATCAGGCTTTTAAGCTGTTGCCACCGCGTCCAGAGCGCTATAGACGCCACCGTACGGTAGGTATGGTTCTGCAATGGGTTCTGATGCCCCTTACGGCTATTGCGTACCTCTCGGCGGCTGCACTCTACTCACAGGGCAGGTTGTTCCTCGGGAAATACCTTGTGAAGTTTGACGTTACGACTAAGGCTACCGTCGCTTCGCGTCTTGATGCCCGTAAAAACAAAGCCTAACACCTTATATATGTAAAAAATAACCCGTCAGTAATGACGGGTTATTTTATTTCAGGTAGGGTACTACTTACATCGTACGAATACGTACGTTTCGCTTGATTTCCTGAAGCGTCTTATCGAACTCGAAACCAAGTGAAAAACGTTCAAGCTGTGAAACAGCGGGGAGTGGTTGTATCTGTTGATTCTTAACCATACTCACATATTAGCATAAGTATGTGTAATTGTCAATAGAACACTAGGCTATGGGTTATCCGTGCGGTGATATATTAATATGCTAGGTTACTCCGATAGGTTGGTGGAAAACTTATGAGACGTGTGGGTAAGTGCATTCTATAGAGGTAATATACAAAAATAGACCCCCTATGGGAGTCTATGATAGTAATAATGCTGGTGGGTCCTAGAGGATTCGAACCTCTCACCTCCTCAACGTCAATGAGGCGCTCTAGCCAAATGAGCTAAGGACCCGTAGGTCTAAGGATAGCAAAATAGGGGTGAACAGGCAAGATTCATGATAAAATAAGGGCAATATGGACGACGAACAACTACATGCAATGCGTCACAGTTTGGCGCACATTACGGCCGCAGCAGTACAAAGGTTATGGCCAGAGGCAAAATTTGGCGTTGGGCCAGTGGTCGACAATGGCTTTTACTACGATATAGATCTTGGTGAGATCAAGATATCAGAGGCAAACTTTCCAAAAATAGAGAAAGAAATGCGTGGCATCATTAACTACGGTGACGATTTTGAGCGCTTCGAAATGCCAATTGACCAAGCGATTGATTGGGCAAAACAAAATAACCAGCCGTACAAAGAAGAGCTTCTTAACGATCTGAAACGGTCAGGTACGACAGTCGCAAAAGATCTTGATGTGAATGAACTAGGACTCGCAGCTGACGGTGATGCCGCAATCGAAAACGTGTCATTTTATAAGAACGGTAACTTTGTCGACCTTTGTCGTGGTCCACACGTGCATAATACCAAAGATGTCGGAGCATTTAAGCTGCTCCGTGTGGCTGGTGCGTACTGGCGTGGTAAAGAGACGAATCCTCAGATGCAGCGCCTCTACGGTGTGGCATTTGCGACTCAGGAAGAACTTGGCGAGTACCTGGAGCGTCTTGAGCAAGCCAAGCAACGTGATCACCGTCGTCTGGGCAAGGAACTCGACTTATTTACTAGTTCTCAACTAATTGGGGCTGGGCTACCACTTTTTACACCACGTGGAACGGTCATACGTGACAAGCTTAACGAACTTGCACAGTCATATCGTCTAGACAGGGGGTATCAAAAAGTGTGGATCCCACACATTGCAAAATTGGATACCTACAAAACATCTGGTCACTTTGAAAAATTCCCAGAGCTACTACGATTTACTTCAACCGAATCAGGCGATGAACTTGCACTGAAACCTGTAAACTGCCCACATCACACCCAGATCTATGCAGGGCAGCCACGTAGTTATCGTGACCTTCCGCTGAAGTATCTTGAGACGACGACTGTGTACCGCGATGAAAAAAGCGGTGAACTAGGCGGACTGAATCGAGTGCGTGCGATTACTCAGGATGACTCACACGTCTTTAGTACTGAAGAGCAAGTTGAGGAGGTATTTGCAGAGCTTATTGAAAGCGCGCAGCAGATGTATAGCCTACTTGATCTAAAACTTTCGCTTCGCCTTTCATTCCGTGATGACAGTGACTCGTATATTGGCGAACGCGAAACGTGGAATAAAGCTGAAGACGCAATTAAACGGTTGGCTGAGAAATTTGAACTTGAACACGAAGTAGCTCAAGGCGAGGCGGCTATTTATGGTCCAAAAATGGACTTTATGGCAACTGATGCAATTGGCCGTAAGTTCCAATTAGCAACCGTGCAACTTGACTATGCTCAACCTGAGCGGTTTGGTCTGGAGTACACTGCCGAGGATGGTACGAAAAGGCGCCCTGTTATGATCCATTGTGCCTTACTAGGCTCTATTGAACGATTTATGAGCATTTACATTGAGCATACGGCTGGTTGGTTCCCGTTATGGGTAGCACCTGAGCAGATCCGTATCCTGACAATCAATGATACGGTGCTTGATTATGTTGATGAAATTAAAGAAGTGCTTAGTGGTGTGGTACTGATGAAGCCGGTAAAATATAATGAACTTCGCTTTACAGTCGATGATCGGAACGAATCGCTTGGCAAAAAGATCCGCGAAGCGACGACGTGGAAGATTCCAGTGCAACTGATTGTCGGCCAACAGGATAAAGACAATCGACAGGTAAGTGTGCGTACCCAAGAGGGCGAGCACAAAATTGGCCTTGATGAATTAGCGGACTACCTTACAGGAATCAAGTAACCGTGCTAGAGCGCACTTTCACGATTGGCATCGATTTTGATGATGTGCTCATCGCGAGCGCTGATCGTACGACTGAATTATATAACGAACTGTACGGTACACATCTGACGAGAGACGACTGGTATGACGATCCAAGTATTACGGCACCATGGGCAGTTGACTCGTTTTCCGAGGTAGTGAGTAGGGTTGTTGAGGTCCATAGTATGAAAAAGTTTGAAAATGTTCAGCCGATTAAGGATGCGCGGCGTGTGCTTCAGAAGCTAAAGGACGCAGGTCACACGCTTATTATCATTACGGGCCGACCCGTTGTACTCCGCACGCAAACGGAACAACTAGTTGAGAAGTACTATAAAGATATTGTGAGTACGCTTTATTTTACGGATCACTTTAGTCACGAAGGCGAGCGTGTCAGCAAGGGCGATATTGCCTCGACACTTGGACTGACGCATTTTATCGACGACGTTATTCAGCATGCCAATGACGTTGCGCGCATAGGCGTAAAAACGATTCTTTTTAGTGATAATTATAAATGGAATCAAGCCAGGGCGGACAAGGGTGTTATTCGGCTTAAGAGTTGGCAAGAAATTGGAGAATTCTTCAGTGAAGAAGAGCGACACGCAGTCTGATTTTCGTAAGGATGTTGAACGTATTGTTACGCAAATTCCTTATGGTAAGGTCACGACGTACGGGGATATCGCAGCTATGGCCGGCCATGCTCATGCGGCCCGTGTTGTTGGCGGTATCGCTCATTTTGGTGACAGCAAGCTACCATGGCAACGAGTTGTGAATCGATTCGGTGGGCTGGCGTCAGGCTATCCAGGAGGGAGAGACGGACACCGCCAAGTTCTAGAGCAAGAAGGTATTATGTCAACACACGAAATCGTTGATCATTTTGAGGACATTCGATGGCGACCAAACCTCTAATGATGCCGCTTATCGTGATTGCTGGACCTACTGCGAGTGGCAAATCTGCGCTTGCTATGGAGCTCGCTATAAAATACGGAGGTGAAATTATCTGTGCTGATTCTCGAACGATATATAAGGGCATGGATATTGGCACTGCAAAACCAAGTGCGAGTGACCAGATTAGTGTGCCACATTGGGGGCTTGATCTTGTCGAGCCTGGAGACTACTTTTCAGTTGCGGATTTTAAGGCCTACGCAGACCAAAAAATACATGAGATTAGGCAGCGGGGTCACATACCTTTTTTGGTCGGAGGCACTGGACTATATATTGATTCGGTCGTGCATAATTATCAATTTGGTGCACCCGTTGACGATGGCTTACGTACTCACTTAAACAACATGTCGCTCGACGAGCTTTATGAATATTGCAAAAAAAACAACGTAATTTTGCCTGAGAATGAAAAAAATAAACGATACGTTATTCGTGCGATTGAAAATATTAACAGCGTGCCAAAGAAGACGACAACACTTATAGAAGATACAATCATTGTAGGAATTACTACAGATAAAGTGTTGCTACGATCAAGAATTGAAGAACGTGCTGAACACTTATTTGAGAATGGAGTCGTACAAGAAGCAAAACGATTGGGCAATAAGTATGGCTGGGAGAGCGAAGCTATGACGTCAAATATTTATCGATTGGTCCATCAGTATGTCGAGGGAACGCTTAGCGATGAGCAGTTAAAGGAGCGATTTATTACCAGTGATTGGCGTCTCGCAAAGCGCCAGCTTACGTGGCTTAAACGTAACCAATTTATTCAGTGGTTTTCACTTATTGGGGCAGAAACCTACCTCGATGACGTACTCGCAAAGCGACTACAATCGTGATATCATAAGAACACGAAAGTTATCCGAGGGACGTGACATGATTGACGCATTATTTGGTTCAAAAACACGAGTGAAATTACTTCACTTATTTCTTAATAACCCTGGACAGTCATTTTATGTACGTGAGATCACCCGTAAGATTGATGAACAAATCAATTCCGTTCGTCGCGAGCTCTCAAATATGCTGGAAGTAGGTGTGATCACGAGCGATAGTGCTGATAATAAGTTGTACTATCAGGTAGATCAGCGTTACGACTACTATGTACCACTCCGCGCAATATTTGGTGATAATGTTGATCAGTCACATATGGTTGCAGCTTCAAGTGTGGGAGCAGCAGAGGAATACAGTAGTGCGCTAAGGGCGATTCCAGCATTGACGCTCGCTATGCTTGCAGGTGTACTTGTAAAAGGTTCTAACAGCAAAATCGACGTCTTGCTTGTCGGCAACGTCTCACCTGCGAAGGTAAAGACGGCTATCAAGGTTATCGAGGCAGGTGAGGGTCGTGATATTAACTACACCGTGTTATCATATGATGAGTTCTATTATCGATTGAGTGTTCGAGATAGGTTTATTACAGAAATTCTGAATGGCAAGTACGCGGTTGTTGTCGACAAAGACAATGTCCTAGGTCAGAAATAGGGGAGAAGAAAATGTTTGAAATTGAATACAAAGGCGGCAACACGCTGATCATTAGTACAAAGAAGGCAACAATTGTTGCGGATCCGAAGCTTTCAATAAATGGCCTCAAGGATATTGTGATTAAAGATGCAGTTGAAATTGCAACCGAAGCACGTTTTGCATCAAACGGTCAGGACGCAAAACTTCTTATCGAAGGACCAGGTGAATACGGGATCGGTGATTTTGATATTCGTGGCATTCCAGCCCAGCGGCACCTTGATAGTGAGGCTGATGAAAAGGTAAGTACGATATATCGCATTGAAATAGGTGATGTACGCATTGCACTGATTGGCAATATTTATGAAAAGCTTTCGGATGATGATCTTGAAGAAATTGGTGTGATTGATATTGTTATTCTTCCTGTTGGTGGTAACGGCTACACACTTGACGGGACGGGTGCAGCTGGCATCGTGCGCAAAATTGACCCGAAGCTTGTTATACCAGTTCACTACGCAGACAAGGCGCTTGCCTACGAAGTGCCACAAGATAGTCTTGAGCTATTTGTGAAAGAACTCGGCGCTCCGGTTGAGACGACTGCCAAGTACAAGTCAAAGGGTGTATCAAGTCTACCTGCAAGTCTGAGTGTTCTTGAACTAACGCGCAGCTAGAAATCGATTGATAATAAAATAACCTCTTTTATAGAGGTTATTTTATTTTTTTGGCGGTGAGACTTAGGCGAGGATGCCTTTTTTCTTCAGTGTACGGATTGCTTGAGTGCTAAGGATCATTGTTACTTTTTGACCATTAAACTCAAATGTCTTTTTTTGTAGATTTGGTTTGAAGACACGATTAGTACGACGCAAAGAGAAGCTCACATTGTGGCCAAATTGTTTGCCTTTTCCGGTTAGTTCACAGCGTGCTGCCATAGAATCGTTCTCGCTTATTTTTTGTAATCTGTATAAGTATAGCTTTTTTGATGGTAAGAGTCAAGTGTATAACAGGGATAAAACCTCATAGTGATGGGGACTGCTATAATAGACGTAATGAATATTGATATCGTCTATATTGTGATCGTTTTGGGGGTTATTTTACTTTCAATGACGCTTCACGAGGCTATGCACGCTTATGTGGGCTATTGGCTCGGTGATAATACGGCAAAGCTTATGGGAAGGTTGAGCCTGAACCCAATTAGACACATTGATCCATTCTTAACGATTATTTTGCCGATATCGCTTGCTCTGACTGGTTTACCTATCTTTGGCGGGGCGAAACCGGTGCCGTTTAACCCCCATAATGTACGATTTGGGGAATGGGGCGCAGCGCTGATTGCGATTGCCGGTCCACTTACTAATCTAGTAATAGCATTCTTAGCATACGGTGTATGGGTACTCACGGGAAGCGTGAGTGGAGGTATAGGCAATGAGATTATTGTCGCACTTGTGACTGTTAACTTAGGATTCTTTATCTTTAATCTTATACCTATACCACCGCTCGATGGATCCCGAGTACTGTATGCACTCGCGCCAGATTTTTTTAGGCGCGGTATGGAATTTGTTGAACGCTACGGTATTGTGGTTCTTTTTATCATTATCTTGGTAGCTGGTCCAGCTATCGGCACACTCATGGGTGCAGCCATTAACTTCTTTATATCAGCTTTTGACAATATTTTTCACTGAGCCATAAGTGCTATAATGGATACATCCCAGGGTGAGCCTAGGCGTGCATGATTTTCCTGAATATCATATAGATAGGGAACTCAAATGATTTGTCTCCGTGGAGATGATTTGCGAGTACCCACCTTTGCCTTTACAGCCAAGGAATATCGAGCGTCAACAGTAAGCCTTGGGATTTTTGTATTTCCGGTGTTACACTAGCTAGAGAATGAGACAGAAACAGAAAGATCATAACTAAATGAAACAACGGGTGGTTGTGCAGGCGCTGATCGAGCAGGACGGTAAGGTATTACTGCTGCACAGATCTCAGGGCCGACCGGGTATTGTGGGTAAATATGAACTTCCTGGTGGTACGCTTGATACTGCAGAACAGCCCGAAGATGGATTACGTCGCCATCTTCATAAGGATGCAGGGCTTACGTCCGAGCACCTTGTGCTCATTGATGTTATGTCAATGACAAACCGTGAAGAGGGTGACATCCAACATGTCTTTATTTTGTACCGCGTGGAGGGTATTACTCAGCAGTCAGTCCTCAGCTTAGGGTCGAGCTATGATTCATACGAATGGAAGATTAGGTCAGAATTACAACGAAGCATTCTTCGTGACAGTGCGGCAGGGCTACTAGGTCTCTACCTAGATGCACCAAAGACTGCACAAATAATGGAGGTAAAAACATCTAACGATGCAATAAAAACAACGAATATGCATCGAGTGATTATTTATACTGATGGTGGGTCACGGGGTAATCCAGGCCCTTCAGCCGCGGCGTTTATCATTATGAATGACCATCAAGACATCATTGATAAAGGCGGTGTGTACTTGGGTATAACAACCAATAATCAAGCAGAGTATCACGGCGTGCGGCTTGGGCTGGAGCGTGCTGCAGAGCTAGGCGTTGAGGCAGTAGAGTTTCGCATTGATAGCATGCTGGTGGTGAATCAACTCCGAGGTCTCTATAAAATTAAAAATCGTGAACTATGGCCAATTAATGAACGTATTACCGGCCTTATGACCACATTTAAGCGCGTTACGTTTACGCATGTGCCGCGTGAGCTCAATCAACAGGCCGATACACTTGTTAATAGTTTGCTCGATGAGCATAAGAATGATATATCGTAACACTTTGCTATACTGAAAAGAGGCAGTTCATTAGGTGATCGCTTGTACTCCAGAGTATAAGAGGAAAGTCCGGGCAGCATAGGGTAGTGGCAGTCGCTAACGGCGACCGGAGGCAACTCTAGGGAAAGTGCCACAGAAACGAAACTACCTCTCGCAAGAGGGGAAAAGATGAAACGAGTGAGGTAAGAGCTCACAGCATTCCATGGTGACATGGCGTGGAGGTAAACCCTGCCAGCTGCAAGGAGGTCTGCATGAAGGGCTACTCGTCCGCAGGCCGATACCCGCTTGACCTTATAGGCAACTATTTGGCTAGATAGATGATCGCCCCAGACAGAACCCGGCTTATCGGTGGACTGCCTACTAAAATAACACCCGAATGGGTGTTATTTTAGTAGTAAGGAAATGCTAACTCTAGATGAGTTTTGTTGCTTTAACAACTTCGCTGAAAGCTGCTGGTTCGCTCACAGCAAGCTCTGAGAGAACTTTGCGGTCAAGCTCGATGTTTGATGCCTTAAGACCAGCAATCAATTTACCGTAGGTAACACCTAGTTCACGTGCAGCTGCATTGATACGTGTGATCCATAGACCACGAAGATCACGCTTTTTGTTGCGACGGTCGCGGTAGGCATACGTAAGAGCCTTAATAACTGCCTGTTTTGCAAGACGGTATGACCGAGTACGGTCATGCTGCATACCCTTAGCAAGCTTTAATATCTTTTTGTGCTTTGCGCGTGCTGTGACGCCTCTTTTAACTCGCATAACTTAAATTCCTAACGCTTTTCTAACATTTTTAGCCATTGCACCTGTAACAAATGCTTTGGTACTGATATTTCGCTTGCGTCCTTTGCCCTTCTTGGAAAGAAGGTGGGCGCCAAACGCGCGACGACGAGTCAATTTACCAGTACTGGTAACCTTGATCCGCTTAGCGGTTCCTTTGTGGGTCTTTATCTTTGGCATTATTTACTCCTTACTACTATGCTCAGATTGCGACCAGCCATCTGAGGCTTTTGTTCGACGATAGCGTCAGCTTCAAGGCTTGCAGCGATTCGGTCAATCATTTCGTATCCAAGTTCTTGGTGCGCCATCTCGCGTCCACGGAAGAAAATAAGAATTTTCACCTTGTGGCCACCGGCTAGGAACTCTCGTATCTTGCGCAGTTTGATCTCAAGATCATTTGCACCGATTTTGAGTCCCATGCGCATCTGCTTAAGCTCTGCAGCTTTTGAGTTTTTGCGGCTTTTTTGTAGCTCCTTCATCTTCTGGTATTGGAATTTTCCCCAGTCGACAACTTTTACTACAGGTGGATCTGCGTTTGGCGAGATTTCAACGAGGTCAAGTCCGGCCTCCTCGGCAACTTTGAGTGCTTCGGCTCTCGTCAGGATACCAAGTTGGTCTCCTTCTGGTCCTATGACACGTAGCTCGGCTGCACGAATTTGTTCGTTGATACGAATTGATGTACTGATCGTTATCTCCTTTTGAGCGTACCCATACGTACGAACGTTTACTCGCTAGCTATTCTACCAGATATGCGACCTCATATCAAGCCCATTAACTTCGGTACTGAAGAGCTTCACTAATATGGGCAGCCGAAACGTGTTCGTCGCCAGCAAGATCGGCGATTATGCGAGCAATTTTAATGACCTTAAAGTAACTTCGGGCGCTTAATACGAGTCGGTCTGCGGCATTTTTGAGCAGCTTCTTTACCGCTTCATCAAGCGGAGCATAGGTTTGGATGTTTGAACTCGCCATTGAAGCGTTGTATTCGTCACTACTTTTGTATCTGTTTGTTTGTACCTATAACGTAGGATTGATTAAATTTTGAGCTTTTATATGTTGTTTATTATTCAACGTATTAACTGCTAAAAGCGTTTCGTTTGGGACTCGTGAGACGTGAACGACAAGATCGATACGATCAAGAAGTGGCCCTGACAACTTTTCTGATACGCCAGAATTTGATTGCTCGTGTAGGTGCACTTCTTCGTTTTATCACCAAAATATCCACACAGGCAGGGGCTCATTGTCGCAACAAGCATAAGGTTGGCTGGGTATGTCACGCTTCCGTTCGCCCGACTGACGGTAATCCGTCTATCTTCAGGGGGTTGACGCAGCGCCTCAAGAGACGAGCGAGAATAAAAGCAGCCTTAGCAATGTTAATGCGCCCTTAATGGGGCGAATTGTGCCGTCAAGCGCGAGCTCACCCGCAAAAATAGCGCCTATAGGCTCTTCTTGACGTAGCTGACTACCGATAGTGAGAATCGAGAGAGCTAGGAAGGTCATGGTGTGCGCCATCTTTTGGAAGCTCAGCGGGCGCAAGGTTGATCGTAATGCGTTTTTTAAGGAAGTCAGAAGGGAATTGGTAATTGCGCTTCGTATGCGTTCTCTCGCCTCATTAATCGCCTTGTTACTGAGACCAACTATCTGAAGCGCAGGCAAACTATTAGAGGCATCGCACTCCACTTCAATGAGGGATGCATCAAAACCTACTGGGGCGACAGTTGTAACGTGTGCTACCATACTCAGCTTAATTTAAGCATGACTGGCATTCAGACGCAAATTATGCTACAATCAATCCGTTACGTTGGGGCTGACTTTAGCTTTCGACGGAAGGACTTTAACAGATTATTTTGCAAGTCGACCGTGGGCGTAACCCACACTATTTAAATGCAACACAAACTGCATCACTACGAAACATCTTTGCTTCATTGCAAGGTCGTTCTCTAGTAACAGCTTAGGTTAATCCCTAACGCCATCACTTTCAGCAGGCGACATAGACTGGGAGTGGTGTTATAAAGCATGTCGATTATCGATCCGTTAGGCAGCAGTGTCGGACCCGAAACATTTTACTGCGCGACTGTTTGGGCATTTTACGTCTGAGCTTAAGCCTTAGGCAGTCGTTAAGAATCAGAGCAGACTAAACTTGTAGACAAATAATCAGTTACCTTTCGGACCCGGGGGCAGTGCCCGGCAGCTCCACCAATTTGAACCACGATTCCCACCATATGGTGGGTATTTTTGTTGCGAGACACTAGATGATTGTAATAAAAAACAACCGCCTGCGAGGAACGGTTGTTTTATGTGGAGTTTTTTGGATAGCTGTTTATTTTGGGCTTCTGTATAAGTTTTTTATTCAGGAGCTACCCCTATAATATGACGTCATAGTGCTTGTGTCAATGATAATTATGAAAAATGTCTGGTAAAAAATACCACGTGTGGATAAGCACCTTTACGTCATCTGTTAACTACACAAAAACGGTAAAAAAGTAATCACAGACAATATCGGTATGAGTTTCGCTGGCAACTCAATATAGCTGTACAGTAAACCCCATATTGGCAAGAACGACGTATCGACTTGAGCGACAAGGCGCGATAGCTATGCCTATTCCAGTGATGTATGTATGAGGGAATATGATGAGCGCTTGAGTCACATTACTTAGATAGGTTTTTATGCGTCACTCGAAGCCAGAGACTGATAATGTGCCACGGAACTGGCAGTTCATTCTGTAAGTATTGGTCGTATACGTGATCTTTGCGAAAAAGCCGTCGTTACGGGCAACAGCTTCCAGCACTCAGTTTTAGTAATGGCGGGTTATCGCTTGCTGGTACACGTGCGATGCTTAGGATATTGTGGCTTCCTTGCGGGTAAATCACAATAAGACGAGGCAAGCTTGGGCCATATATCTGCGGATGTTGATCTCGGGAAAATGATCAAGCTGCAGCTTAGAATGGCTGAAATGGCTATGCACTCATATCGTTTTAGGAGTATAGGCGACGACGACGCGACAGACCTTATCGCGCTTTCAGCTCTCAGCAGGGATGTGCAGTTGGTTGGCTTTTACAGGCTCATTGCACTTGCATAGGCAAGAGCATAGAATACTTATTTACAACGTTGTAAATAAGTATATATATTATATATACATCTGTTAAATAAAAATGATACGTACAATAGGTTATAGATACAACGATTCATGAGTCTATATCTATTGACCGATGGTGATGCTTATGCTAGAGTAAAAACAAGCTTTTATACACACAAACACGAAGCCAAAAAACACCTTAACAATTTGAACAACTACCTGATACCTTCTTTTTGACGGATATTCGGTAACGACACGCTATATGAAATATAATGTTTTGCACATGCATGACACGCACCTTTTTTCTTACAGCTTGCTGGCGTTACCGACGTTCCGCCAAACGGCGTAACAACGCATCTTTAGTACCGGTATATCTGACTCTTATACTACAACGTGGTGCAAGAGTCAGATATACCACGGAATAAGAGCGCAATGTACTGTGATCATATGCTCCCTATGGGAGCGGTCAGAGTACAACAGCCTGCAGTGGCAGGTCGTCCGATTCCCGGCTCATTTATTTTTAATAGGAGCGACTGAGCGATCCGGACATCAGACTTGTCACTCGGGCTTGTTTCAACTTTTTTAGCCCCAGTGCTATAGTAGCCATAAGAATGTTGAAAAGAATAGTTGCCATTATGACGATTGCGAGCCTCTGCTTGCTTTTACTTCTCCTTAATATAACGGTCCCTACTTCTGTAGGGCCTTTTGGTATCTTAGCGGTCTTTGTTTTTGCATATACGTCATCACTTGGAGTGGTGGCGTATCTTTTATTTGGTATCAGTGGCATTATTTCCAGGTTGAGCGCAACATTTACAGTCAAAAGGCCACTTCGTGCGCTGAGTTTTCGTGATGCGTATTATTATTCGACGATAGTTGCGATTGCTCCAGTCATGCTTGTCGGTCTTCAATCAGTCAACACGATAGGGATCTACGAGTTTGGACTTGTCGGTCTTTTTGAGCTCATTGGGTGTCTGTATATTACAAAAAGAATTCGTTAATTTGTGCTACATAAGCGACATAGCACTATGCTATAATTACAGATATGGAACCAGAGACATCGACGCCTAAGATTGGACCAGAGCACGGTCCTTCTGAGTATCAAGTCAACCCTGAACGTGTCGGACAACTTCCAACACCTGAACAGGGCATTGAGAATGGTGCAGAGCGACGCGAGCAAACCGCGGAGCTGCAGGCTGCTGCCAGTGATGCGTCGTCTTCATCTCCAATCTTACCAAGTCCTGTTGTACTGGTGGATCAGCCAATAACTGTCACGACAACAACTGCGACCGGCCCAACGGTTGCAGCCGACGAGGACTTAATTGAAAAAGAATGGGTTGATAAGGCGAAAAAGATCGTCGCTGAGACGCAGAATGACCCGTACCAGCGCGAAGAAGCTGTTAATCAGTTGCAACGTGATTATTTGAAAAAACGCTACGGAAGGGAGATGGGCGAGGCTTCATAAGGCCTCGCTTCTTAGGAGCTTATAATGATTGGCTTTTTCGTTACAGTCCTTCTTGTCCTTATCTTCGTTGGCGTGTTGTCCTCGTTTGTTTTCCTGATGTATCGAAAGACGTTACGTGAAGCGAAGAACTATGAGCGTGGCCTCAAGATGGTATCAATGTATATTCATATTCCACCATCAAGTGATGATCTTGACGGTAATGGCCGCGATGAGCGAGATGTCACCGAAGAGGTACTATCCCAGGCTCAGGTGATGTATAACATTATCGCAAGTACTGCCACGAAAGGCTTTAAGAGCAAAGTCTATGGTCAGCGACACCTGGCGCTTGAAATGGTGGCGCACGGTGGACTCGTGCATTACTATGCAGTTATTCCAACAGTTCTTATTGATGTTGTTACGCAGGCCGTTGCAGCGGCATATCCATCTGCTCGGCTCGAAGAGGTAGAAGAGCGCAATATTTTTAACAAGGCCGGCAAACTGAGCGGTACAATTGGTGGCGAATTTACGCTGAAGAAAAATTATGTCTATCCGATCGCAACCTACCAAGAGACAAAACGAGATGCCGCGAGAGCACTACTTAATGCATTATCCTCAGCTGGCAGAGAAGACGGCGTTGCTGTGCAGCTGCTGATACGACCAGCAGGTGAGGGTTGGACGAAAAACTCGATTGCGTCTGCCGGAAAGATCAAAAAGGACAAAGGTGTAAAAACAGGCTTGGGCGGTGGTGGCCTTAAAGATATCATGGGTGCACTCTGGAAACCGCCAGAAGCATCTGATGTCAAACCTGAAGATAAACAGCTTACCTCACTCGAACAATCACTCGTTGAATCAATTGAGGAGAAAACAAAACACCCTGGATACGAAACACTCGTTCGTGTTGTCGTATCGTCAAACACAGCCGCACAGTCGCAGGCATTGCTTAAAAATGTCGTGTCGGCTTTCTCACTTTTTGACTCGAGTATTAATAATGGATTCAAGTTTAACGTGGCGAAAGATATTGAAGGTCTTGTGACGGCATACATCTTCCGTTTCTTCCCTCAATCAGTCACGCAGAATATTCTTAATAGCGTCGAGCTCGCAACGCTCTTTCATCTACCCGACCAAAACAGTATTCCAACGTCTCAGGTGACGCGACAGATGGCAAAGCAGGTTGATGGCCCGACCCAGGTTATGGACGAAGGCTTTTTACTTGGCTACAACGAATTTAGGGGCACAAAAAAGCCAATTCGGCTCAGTACCAACGATCGCCGCCGTCACACCTATATGATTGGTCAAACGGGTACAGGTAAGTCGAAGCTCCTTGAGAATTTGGCATATCAGGACATGATGGACGGCAAGGGATTTGCCTTTATTGATCCGCATGGAGATTCTGTTGAAGAGCTACTCGGTATGATACCGAAAGAACGTGTTGAAGATGTTATTTACTTTAACCCAAGTGATATGGAAAACCCGATTGGCCTTAACTTGTTTGAGTTTGAAAACCAGGATCAACGCGACTTCTTGATTCAGGAAACACTTGCAATGTTGTACCGCTTATATGACCCGGGTCACACGGGTATTATTGGCCCTCGCTACGAGCACTGGTTCCGTAACGCAGCGCTCACGATTATGAGCGATCCGGCTGGATCAACCTTTATTGATGTACCGCAGGTCTTTAATGACCAGGCCTTTACGGATGAAAAACTCAAACATGTCACTGACCGCACGGTCTTAGATTTCTGGAATAAGGAAATGGCACAGACCAGCGATGCGAATAAATCGGAGGTGCTTGGTTGGTTTGTCAGTAAGTTCGGTGCTTTCTTGAGTAACGAAATGATGCGTAATGTGATTGGGCAGACAAAAAGTGGCTTTAACCTGCGCGAGATCATGGATAACAAAAAGATCCTGCTGGTAAACCTTTCAAAAGGCCGAACAGGTGAACTCAACTCGCAGCTTCTCGGGATGATATTTGTGATGAAATTCCAGGCCGCAGCCATGGGACGAGCCGACATTCCGGAAGATCAGCGCCAAGATTTTGCACTTTACGTTGATGAGTTCCAGAACTTTGCAACCGATAGCTTTGAATCTATCCTCTCTGAGTCGAGAAAGTACCGCCTTAACCTTATCTTAGCGAACCAGTTTATGACGCAGCTCACGGATAAGATTAGGGAAGCCATCATTGGTAACATTGGTACGGTCATTAGTGGACGTATTGGGATTACTGATGCGGAGATCTTACAGAAGAAGTTCGCGCCAACGTTTGACGCCGAAGACCTGACGAAGTTGCCTAACTTCCAGACGATTGCCTCGGTAATGATTAATAACGTACCGTCAGCCGCCTTTAGCATGGGGCTTGTGCCTCCAATGGGAACATCAAACCCACAACTACGTGATGCTTTGAAAAAACTATCGGCTGCAAAGTATGGGCGACCACGGGCTATCGTTGAAAAAGAGATATTTGCACGTCTAGGGGCGGGTGATGAAGCGAAGAAGCAAAAACTTGAAGCGCTGAAGCAGGCACAGCAAGAACGATTTAATAGTCTTCGCGCTACCACGGCACAGTCTCCATCGGTTCCCCAGACTGCAGCTCCACAGGCATCGGGATCATCATTTCTTGATGATTGGCTCGCTAAGCGTCAGCAGATTGCCACCACAGGACCTAAGGCCGCGCCTGTAGCACCTGCTGCGCCAATCTCGGTAACAAGTGCTCCTATTGCGCCCGTCGAGCCACAAGCGGCCTCAGTCGTGCCTGATGAACCTGAGCAGAGTGAACCTGAAGCTGAAGATAAATTCCATATACACGAATATCACAAAAATCGAGACGATGAAGTCTCGATTAAGTTACATTAAATTGCTTAGATATTAACTTGGTTTGCCGGTGACGAGTGCGCGTAGGTAGTCGTAGACAATGCCGATGACCCAGCCGACGATAAAGGCACCGATGGTTTCAAAGCCAGAGAGCGTGTAGCCGATATTCTTGGCAACAAGGTAGACAACGAGTGTCACGATGAACGCAGCTACGGCACCGGCAAGGATTGCATTTGGCCTTGCAACAGTTGAACCAACAGCGTCTGAGGCTTGCTCAATGGCTTTATTGTGAATGACTTTGCTAAATGCACGGCTCGTGGGTGATAGTTGCCTTTGAACTTCTTTCATCTCACGCTTAAAGCTAGCCTTCTTTTGAGCTTTACTGATTGCGCCGCGCCGCGCCGCAGGCGTACCTGTGCCCTCACGTTTCTTTTCAGCACCACCAGCCTCCACGCTGACAGCGGCTTTCATTGCTTCTGTCTTTGCAGCCTCCGCTGATTGCTCGGCATCTCGTGGACTGAACTCAGGCGTCGCCTCGTGCTCTAAGCGAGTCTTTTCTAGTTGTTCTTTGCTGAGTTCGCTGGTTTCAACCGTTCGTTCGGCTCCGCCCTTAAACACCTCTGGATTATCACTCATATTTCCATCCTTACTTTCTATATAGTTCCACCGTTAACATTGCGACGTAGTAACCGAACTTCTTTTCTCACTTGGCGAGACCTTGCGTAGAAGTAGGTAACGATTGCGAGGACGACACCAGCAAATAACAGATTTTCTTTTGGTCCAGTGTGAGGAAGTTGTGTAGCAACTTGCTCGATGATCTTCGGTGTTGGACAAAGTACCTTAATACTGACGTTATCGCCGAAAACGTTTGACATCACACAGTCGTATGATGTTGGGTCGCTCGCACCTTGGGCTGTTGCAGGGATGGTATCGAGCACTTTAATGGCAAAGGTGCGTGATTGGCTGGCAGCTGCCGCGAGCTGGATCGTAGGCCAGCTGAGTGTCTTGGTGGCTGGGTCAAAGACACCTCCACCGTTATCGATAAGCGTTGAGTACTCAAGCACGTCATCGAGACGCTCAGATAGTGGTACTGAGGTTGGAGCGAGGCCGGTGTTATGAACGGTAATCGTGTAGGTAATCTGATCACTCGCATTTGCAGTGGTTGTTGTCGCATTAACGGATCCCTGAGTGAGGTTGCTTGCGGTTTTAGACTTCACGATGTTTGGAACACATGACGAATCTTTGATCCATAAATTTTGATTACCTGGGCATGGCAGACAATCTTTACTATCGGCCAGAATTGCTGCATTGTAGACACATTTTTTGACTGGTGGCGGTGGTGGAGGAGGAATAACGTTCGTCACAAGGTTACCGCAAGCTTGCATGATTGCGAACCAACCAACTCGGGCCGAGTGACCTACCCAGCCGTAAATTCGAGCACGTGCGCCGTTATTGAGCTTCGCAGGTTTTGCATAGATCGTTGTAATTGTTTTGCCGGCAGTGTTAGTAACTGCAACCGCGCGTTCGCCCTGCGCATAGCTAAAGCGAGGATTATGGCCCCAGGAGATTGTATTATTAACAATCCAAGAGGTGTACTGCGTTGCGGTAATCTCTGCGCGGCTGATGCCCATATAGGTCATAATATCTTTTAAGTTACGCGCATTAGCGTCGTAGGGGACTAAGTACTTATTAAATGAGCGACTTGCACCAATCCCAAGGCCGCCATCAACAAAGTCGTTTGTACCGGTAGCGTTGGCCGATTCTGGTGGTTGTAAAATAGCGACAGATTGCACAATAAGAGCGAGAACGACGAAAATAACACCGAGTCTGCGGGTTGTTTCCTCTTTACGAAGGCGCTTTGCATAGAAACCGAGTTGGCCGACGATTGCTGGACTAAACGAGAGATTAGATACAATTTTTCTAAACATATTTTTATTTTTTGAGATTACCTCTTGTATATCAGATTAGCATAAGAAATATGTTCAAGCAAGTAACTTGAGTGAACACTATTTTTTCGGTATAATGGTAGTATTGTCTATGACGACAGAATAGTCCGAAAACAAGTGAGGGAGTGCAGTTAAGTGGTTAAACAAAAAATCGATAGTTCTTATGATGGTTCACAAATCCAGGTTCTCGAAGGTCTCGAGCCTGTTCGCAAGCGCCCAGGTATGTACATTGGGAGTACCGGCTTTGATGGTCTCCATCATCTTATTAAAGAAATTGCTGATAACTCGGTGGATGAGGCAATTGCAGGATATGCAACCAAGATAACCGTGACACTACTGAAAGACGGTGGTGTCAGTGTGTCCGATGATGGTCGTGGTATTCCAGTTGATAAACACGCCAAGACTGGTAAGAGCACGCTTGAAACAGTCCTTACGGTGCTTCACGCTGGTGGTAAGTTCGGTAATGGTGGCTATAAGGTATCTTCAGGGCTCCACGGTGTGGGCTCAAGCGTTGTGAACGCCCTCTCGAACCAATTGATTGCAGAAGTGCGAAAAGACGGTAAATTATATCGCCAAGAATATGCCAAGGGTGTGCCACAAGCAGAAATTGCTGTTGTTGGGAAATCAACAGAGACCGGGACGACGATTACGTTTTACCCTGACGAAACGATCTTTAAAGAGACGATCGTCTTTGATTACAAATGGGTGGTGAACTATCTTCGCCACCAAGCGTACCTCACAAAAGGTATATATGTTGCCGTACGTGACGAACGAACTAACGAGCGTGAGGCCTTCTATTTTGAAGGTGGTATCCAGAGCTATGTAAAGCACCTGAACGTTGGTAAAGACGTTGTGAGCGATGATATTTTCTACGTAGAGCGCCAAATCGAAGACTCAATGGTAGAAGTGGCCGTTCAGTACAACGAAACCTTCGTTGAAATGGTAAAGCCGTTTGCAAATAACGTCCTGACCCCTGACGGTGGAACACACTTGATTGGATTTAAATCTGCACTGACGCGTGTTATTAATGACTATGCGCGTAAGAGTGGCCTCCTCAAGGAAAAAGAAGAAAACCTCAGCGGTGATGATATTCGTGAGGGATTGACCGCAATTATCCTTGTAAAGCTTCCGGATCCACAGTTTGAGGGTCAAACAAAGAATAAGCTTGGTAACCCAGAGGTTCGTCGCTATGTTGAACAAGTAATGAATGAGTACTTCTCGTACTACCTTGATGAGAATCCGGCTGTCGCCAAGAAAATTGTTGGTAAGTCACTACTTGCAGCCCGCGCTCGTAAAGCAGCTCGTGCAGCTCGTGACAACGTTATTCGTAAGGGTGCACTTGATGGCATGAGCTTGCCAGGCAAACTATCTGACTGTTCAAGCAAAGACCCTAGTGAGTCAGAACTCTACATCGTAGAGGGTGAATCAGCTGGTGGATCAGCAAAATCAGGTCGTGACAGCCGTACCCAGGCGATTTTGCCACTTCGTGGTAAGGTGTTAAACGTTGAGCGTGCTCGACTTGACCGTATGCTTGGTAATGCCGAAATTGTGAACCTTATTAAGGCGCTTGGCGTGGGCATTAGTGACCAGTTTGATATCAGTGGCCTTCGTTACCACCGTATTATTATTATGACAGATGCCGATGTTGACGGTAGTCACATCTCGACACTTCTCCTCACATTCCTGTTTAGGTATATGAAGGAAGTTGTTGATGGCGGATACGTGTATTTGGCAAAACCACCTCTGTATCTAATGCGCGCTGGTACCAAGAAGTTCTATGCTTATAACGACGAAGAAAAGGAAGACATTTTGAATCAACTAATCGCTGACCGTAAGACCAAGGGTGTTCAGGTTGATGATGAGGCTGATCGCAGTAAGCAAGCTGGTATTACGGCTCTGCAACGCTATAAGGGACTTGGAGAGATGGACGCTGAACAACTATGGGATACGACTATGAACCCAGAGAACCGAGTACTTATCCAGGTGAAGGTTGATGATGCTGAAAAAGCCGATGCGATCTTTACGAAGCTGATGGGTGACCAGGTTGATTTACGTAAATCATTTATTCAGAGCCGTGCTAAATTTGTTAAGATTGAGGAATTGGACGTTTAATCATGAATGATGACATCGATACAACACTAGAAGGGGAGATCATTCCCGAAATTCCACAAATTCACTCTCGTTCAGTCGAAAACCGTACTGTCGAAGATGTGATGGAAGACAGTTTCCTGCGCTATTCTATGAGCGTGATTATTGATCGTGCGTTGCCTGACGTGCGTGATGGTATGAAGCCAGTTCACCGTCGTATTTTGTATTCGATGGGTGAGCAGAACCTTCGTCCGGGTGGCCGCTTCCTAAAGAGCGCCCGTATTGTTGGTGATGTTATGGGTAAGTATCACCCACATGGTGACTCATCCATTTACTTCTCTATGGTTCGTTTGGCTCAAGACTGGGTGATGCGCTATCCACTGGTGAACGGCCAAGGTAACTACGGTTCAATGGACGGAGATCCACCAGCCGCAAGCCGTTATACAGAGGCACGTCTTGGACGAGCTGGTAATGAGCTACTTGTTGACCTTGAAAAAGACACAGTCGACTTCCGCGATAACTACGATGGAACAGAGCAAGAGCCGTCAGTCTTGCCTGCGCGTCTACCAAACCTGCTCCTAAACGGCCAGATTGGTATCGCCGTTGGTATGGCGACAAGTATTCCGCCACACAACCTCGGCGAACTGGTTGATGCCACGATTCACCTTATTGATACTCCAGAAGCAACAACCGACGATCTCCTTGAGTTCGTAAAAGGTCCAGACTTCCCAACCGGTGCGATTGTGTATGGCGGCACTCCAATGAAAACTGCCTACCAAACTGGACGTGGAAGCGTGACGATTCGTGCTGTTACGGCCATCGAGGAAACCAAGAAAGGCCGCAGTCAAATTGTGGTCACAGAAATGCCATATGGTGTAAATAAAGCAACACTTATAGAGAAGATTGCAGAATTACATAAGGACAAAAAGATCGTTATTAGCGATTTGCGTGACGAATCGGCTCGAGGCAAAGTACGCGTTGTGATTGAACTTCGTAAGGATTCGTATCCTAAGAAGATTCTTAACCAGCTATTTAAACTAACTGCGCTTCAAACAAGCTTCCACTACAACATGCTTGCACTGATCGATGGCATTCAGCCACGAACACTTGGCCTGCAGGAAATCTTGAGCGAGTTTATTAAGCATCGCCAAGTCGTTGTACGTCGTCGAACCGAGTTTGAGCTCAAGGCCGCCAAGGCCCGTGCTCATATCTTGGAAGGTTACAAAATTGCACTTGATCATATTGATGAAGTTATTAAGCTCATCCGTGCCAGCAAAACCAGTGAAGAGGCTCAAGTGGGCTTGCAAGAGATGTTCGGTCTGTCTGAAATTCAGGCACAAGCAATTCTTGCGATGCAACTCCGCCGTCTCACAGGACTTGAGCGCGATAAGATCGAGAATGAGCTTGCCGAACTCCTCGCCCTTATTAGTAAGCTCGAAGCAATTCTTGCTGATGAGAAAGAAGTGCTTCGTATTATTAAAGAAGAACTCCTTGAGATGCGTGAGAAGTACGGTGACGAACGTCGCTCGAAGATGATTAATAGTGAACTTGGTAAGTTTAGCGACGAAGAGCTTATTCCTGAAGAGGAATCAGTGATATTGCTCACAACCGAAAACTACATTAAGCGAACGCTCGTGAGTGAATACCGCCGCCAACACCGTGGCGGTAAGGGCAAACGTGGTATGACTACTAAGGAGCTCGATGTGATTGATCAGCTTGTTCCAGCTAGTACGCACGATTACCTGCTGTTCTTTACGAATAAGGGCCGTATCTTCCGCCTGAAGGCCTACGAAGTGCCAGCTGCGAGCCTTGCTGCGAAGGGTGTTGCTGCAGTGAACCTGTTGAATCTCCAACCTGAAGAGCGCATTACGTCTATTATTCGTCACGAAAAAGACGCGAAGGACGATGGCTACCTCTTTATGGCGACTACAAAGGGAACGGTGAAGAAGACGCCACTTAAGGAATATGCCAATATTCGTACAAACGGCTTGATTGCTATTAAGCTCGATGACGGTGATGAACTGCGTTGGATCGAAAAGTCTACCGGTGAAAATGATGTGATTATATCAACATCTGCTGGTCAGGCGATCCGCTTTAACGAAAAAGATGCTCGTCCAATGGGACGATCGGCTCGCGGTGTACGCGGTGTACGCCTACGACCTAACGACCAAGTAGTTGGTATGGATATCGTTGATGATGATGGTCGTAGCCTGCTTGTGATTAGTGAAAACGGCTATGGAAAAGCGACAAAAGTCTCAAACTTCCCATCACACAAGCGCGGCGGTGTCGGTATTAAGGCTGCTGTTGTGACCGCCAAGACTGGTCCAATCATTGCGGTTCGAACACTTGAGGCAGATGCCAGCGAAGTACTGCTGATCTCGAATAAGGGACAGGCGATTCGTGTTGGCCTGAAGGATATTCCAACCCTCGGCCGTACAACACAAGGTGTTCGCATTATGCGCATGAGTGAAAACGATAAGGTTGCATCGCTCGGCCTGATGCCGGAGCAAGTCGTTGAAGTTGAAGAAGGGGACGAGGAATAACCATGTTTGGCTGGCTCTCGCCGTATCTATTCGCGGGAGCCGCTGCATGGTGCGTTGCTCAAGGGCTCAAGTACCTCTTCCTCAGTATTAAGGGGCGGACCTTCCGACACTATAAACAGTTGTATTTGTCTGGGAGCATGCCAAGCGCGCATAGCGCTACGGTAATTGCGGTACTCACAGTGATCGGTGCCAAAGACGGCCTTACCTCCGCTGTATTCGGTGTGGCCGCTCTTATAAGCGCGATTGTGATGTATGACGCTATTATGGTGCGACGCTCATCCGGAGAACAGGGAGTGGCCCTGACGGCACTGCTGATTGAGACAAAAAGTGGCATTCCAAAGCCTCGCGTGGCCAAGGGCCATACGCCCCTAGAAGTCCTTGCTGGCGTGATTGTTGGTGTCATTGTGGGCATTGTAGTAATTTTAGCGACACGTTAAACCAAAATACCCTTGACTCGCACCCTTTTACTAGAGTATGATTGTTTAAGTCTGGTCGCGA
>DIZB01000008.1:43070-66071 GCA_002427805.1 Candidatus Saccharibacteria bacterium UBA6039 | reverse complement strand
CGAATAAACTCAATTTCAACCGTTTTACCGATCAGCTTATTGGCGTGCTCAACAACAACCATCGTACCATCCGTTAAATGACCGACTGCCTGGTGGCTATCTTGTCCTTTTTGCGTCAGCTCGAGCATAATTTTCTCACCAGGCAGGTATGCCATGCGAAGGCTCATCGCAAGATCGTTTACATTGAGTACCTTAATATTTTCAACCTGTGCAACCTTATTCAGATTGTAATCAATCGTACAAACGACGCCGCGGTATTGCTTCGCAAGCTTGAGTAGGCGCTCATCGACACCTTCTTCGGCCTTGCTACCGTCTTGAAAGATTTCAACTTTTACATCGGGCATTTTTTGGAGCTCGGATACAATATCAAGTCCGTGACGAGCCCGACTGCGCTTCTCAGAATCTGCATTATCTGCAAGATACTGTAGTTCGCCAATCACACTGCGTGGTATAAACAGCGTGTCGCTGCCAATAAACCCAGATTGAGCCACAGCGATAATGCGACCGTCGATAAGCACAGACGTATCAACGAAGATCGGCTGACCTGCTTTTTTACTGACTGATTTTTTGTTGTTGACCGCGACTAGATAGGTCGCTTCAGCCGCTATAACGAGCAGCAATATGATAATAAGTGGTTCCATATGTTCCTTACTTTTGTAGGTAATCAATTAACGCCGAGCGTAAATCTGATACACCTTTGATAAATGAATTTTTTGTGCCAAATGCTGGCGCGATTGCTTTTGTAAAGCCTAGTTTCTTGGCCTCGGCGACTCGCCTATCTGCACCAATTGCAGAACGGACTTCGCCCCCAAGTCCAACCTCACCAAATACAACGACTCCGTCATCGATACGCCTACCAGCAGCCGCGCTGGCGATAGCCATACAGATAGCAAGATCAGCTGCTTGGTCGTTTAATCGAAGTCCCCCTACGACATTTATGTATATATCTTTATCGGATAAGTTCAATTTTGTTCGTCGCTCTAACACGGCGATTAATAGATTAAGTCGATTAAGATCAAACCCAGAGGCAGTACGCTTAGGATAGCCGAAATTGGTGGGATTTACAAGTGCCTGAATCTCCACAAGTAGTGGCCGGGTGCCTTCGAGCGTTGCAAGCACAACTGATCCATCTGCATCTTGCCGCTCAGCAAGCAGTGCCGCGGATGGGTTAACAACAAGTCGAAGACCTTCGTTCACCATTTCAAAAATCGCCGCTTCACTTGTTGATCCAAACCTATTTTTTACCGCTCGTACAACCTTAAAGCCACCGTATCGATCACCCTCAAATTGCAACACCACATCAACAAGATGCTCGAGAACTTTTGGCCCAGCAATACTGCCCTCTTTGGTGACGTGGCCGACTAATACAACTGCCGCACCCGCTTCTTTAGCAGCACGAATAATAACGTTGCTACTATTGGTGATCTGGCTCACCGTTCCAGGCGCTGACGTAATTTCATCGAGTGCGAGTGTTTGAATAGAGTCAATAATAACGAGCCTATATGTCCCTGAGCGAATGGTTGCCGCGATATCATCGGCGCTTGTACTTGCGATAAAATTTAACTCTTCGCTTTTTTCAGCCCCGAGTCGCTCTGCGCGTAGTTTTACCTGTGAGGCCGACTCTTCACCACTTGCATACAGCACTGGCACGCCAGCAGCGACTGATGCGGCGACTTGTAGTAACAATGTACTTTTACCAATTCCTGGTTGCCCTGCCATCAGAATCACACCGCCTGGTAAAATACCGCCGCCGAGCACATCATCAAGATCACTGAACCCAGTAGGAAGACGCTCGATACGATCTTCTGAGGAGATTGAACGCATTGTCTGTGGAATCAAGACGCTGCCCGAAGAAGCACTTTTCGCGACAACTGACTTGCCAGCACTTACTGGCGCTTGCTCAACAAGCGTATTCCACTCTCCACAGTTTTCACATTTTCCTGTCCACTTCCCATAGCTCGCACCACAGTTTTGACAGACGAATTGAGTTCTTACTTTTGCCATTTCTTTTAGTATACGAGGTTCCAACTCACCTTACAAACTTGGTGCTGGTGCAACGCTACTATCGATACTCTTATTAAGCGCTTCCGACTGCACAATAAGCGCCTGATACTGCGCATTCTTGTCGTTATAGGTTTTAATCTCGGCGTTAATAGTAGTTCGTTCACTATCAAGTGCACTCGAACGTGCAATTAGTGCAGCACGCTGATTATTGAAATCAGTTGTACTTGTAAAACCACCATCGTTTGCCTTTTGATTAAATGCTGCGATATCGCTACTCAGTTTTGTCGCGTCGGATTGATACTGGGCTTTATCTTTGTCAATCTTGGTACTAAGTGCTCCTAACTCAGCAAAAAGAGCATCTGATTCTTGAGATAACTGCGTAAAGACCGAATTATAGGCTGTATGAAGTGCCGTGACCTTCGAGCGATTAGAAAAATACTGGCTATAGTACTTCTCGAGTTCAGGACTAATCAAAGCAACTTCCGTGCCGATAATTGAGTGAAGCTCGTTGTCGTGTTCACCCGGCTCGGTACGGTCATAGTATGCCATACGTTCTTTTAGAGCTGGGTCATTGATGCGAGCATACTGTGCCTCAAGTAACGCTCCGACGGATGCTTTGTCTTTATTACTCATACGGTCCCAAACGGCGTGCAACATTTCATGGGCTGCAGTTACCTCTTCGATACCGTCAAGTTGTGCATTACTCACATTGTAAATATAGATATTTTTATTGTTATAACATCCCAAGATCGCACTTTTTGCCTCGCGGCGCTGACAGTTGATATTAAAATCGGCTGCACTATCGACCTCCGGGTGACTTGCATAAAAGTAAAACAGACCTTTGCCGCCAAGCCCAGAGCGCTCCTCGATAGTAACAACACTAGCCGACGGATGATAGTCCCACACGCTAATTTGATCGAGAACAAACTGACGATTTAAAAGGAGCCAGGCAGTGGCGCCCACAAGCGCGGCCACCACAACCAAACTAATAATCGTACTGAGAGAACTAGGCTTCTTGTTCAACACGTATATCTACCTGCCCCTTATGTGCGCCAATATTCAGGACCGTACCCTTCTCGTATTCACCAGAAAGAATGCCATCAGCGATTGCGTGCTCAAGATGATCCTGGAGCGCACGTCGTAGCGGCCTAGCTCCATATTTTTCATCATAGCCCTTATCAATAAGAAACTTCTTCGCAGATGATTGAATCGATAGATGAATTCCTTTACGAACAAGCCGCTCTTGAAGCTCATCAACCAAGTTATCGAAGATTTTTGCGACCTCACGACGAGTTAACGCCCTAAACGTAATCGTTGCATCAAAACGATTAATGAGCTCTGGACGCATCAACTTTGACAATGCATCTTTTACTGCAGCTGCGTTTTCATCATGAACTGCATCGAGTTGTTTTTCATCGGTTTTGCTCGTAGCATGAAACCCAAGACTCGATTCTTTCATTAAACGGTCTGCACCGATGTTGCTCGTTAGGATTACAATCGTATTACTAAAATCTACCTTATGGCCTCTTGCGTCAGTCAGTGATCCATCTTCGAGGATTTGAAGGAGCAGGTTAAATACTTCAGGGTGAGCTTTTTCGATTTCATCAAATAGCACGACACTGTAGGGTTGTCGCTTAATCTTATCCGTTAGCTGTCCACCATCCTCATACCCAACATATCCAGCAGGGGCACCAAGAAGTCGTGACGTATTGTGTCGTTCGCTAAACTCACTCATGTCAATTTTAATGAGCGCGTCCTCGCTACCAAATACCTCTCGCGCTAGTACTTTTGCTAGCTCCGTTTTACCAACACCCGTTGGACCCATAAAAATGAATGAACCGATTGGACGCTTATTACTTGCAACTCCGCTACGACTTCGCCTAATAGCGCGCGATACATTTTGAACTGCCTCATTTTGACCAATAATGTATTTTCCAAGATGCTTCTCAAGATTACGTAGTAGCTTGGCTTCAGATTTCTGCACACGCTTTACGGGAATGCCCGTCATCATAGCAATTGCATGCGCCACGTCATCGTCCGTCAGAACGATTGGTGTTTTACTTTCAAATGCCTGACGTGTTTCTTCGAGTCGTACACTTATCTGGCTGATACGAGTCTTATAGAGCGCGGCGCGTTCATAATCTTCGCTCGCAACCGCTTCTTCCATTTTTTCATTGAGATTCTTCAGTTGCTTCACATAATCACGAACCTTACTTGGCTTACGACCCGATTTCACGCGCACAAGCGCAGCAGCCTCATCAATGACATCAATCGCTTTATCAGGCATAAACCGTTCACTGACATAACGATCTGCCATATAGACAGCATCTTCGAGTACTTCATCGCTCATACTCACGCCGTGATGCGCTTCGTAGTGGCTTCTCAGGCCCTTAAGGATTGCAATGACATCTTTGAGCTTCGGCTCAGGCACAACGATCGTCTGGAGACGCCTCTCAAGCGCAGTGTCTTTTTCAATATGTTTGCGATATTCATCGAGCGTGGTAGCACCAATGAGGTGAAGCTCGCCACGAGCAAGTGCAGGTTTGAGCATATTAGCAGCGTCAAGTGCGCCTTCAGCCGCTCCAGCGCCAACCAGCAAATGGAGCTCATCAATAAACACAATGATGTTCTTTTGCTCTTGCAGTTCGCTCATGACTCGTTTTAAACGCTCTTCAAACTCGCCACGATATTTTGTACCCGCAATCATACCAGCAAGGTCAAGCTGAATCACTCGCTTATCAAGCAGATGGTCAGGCACATCCTCGTGTGCAATCCGCTGCGCAAGGCCTTCAACAATGGCGGTCTTCCCAACGCCCGGTTCGCCAATAAGAACTGGGTTATTTTTGGTTCGACGGCTTAAAATCGTCACCATTCGTTCTTGCTCGGCGTCACGGCCAATCACAGGGTCGAGTGATCCTGCACGAGCGCGTGCCGTTAAGTCCGTACCAAACGTTTCAAGGGCTCCCTTACGCTGCGTTTGCTTTTTCGTTACGGCAGCCGTGCCATCCACTTCTTGATACATATCGTTCTGACGATCAAAAAACTCTTCAAGATCAGCCGTCAGATCCGGAATATCAACATCCATATCACGAAGGAGCACGGTAGCACGAGCATTTTTTTGGCTCAAAATACTGTAGAGTATGTGCTCAGTACCAAGTAACTCCTGGTGGAACTCCTGCGCAATTTCCCAACTCATTTTGAGGGTTAGTTTTGCAGTTTCACTGAGGCCCTTAGCTCCAACCGTAATAACTGCTGTCAGTGGCGTAAGATTAAGTGCCGACTGGGCACGCTCAAGCGTCACACCAGCATCAGCCAGTAGTTTCGCTCCAACAGACGATCCTTGAGCAAGCACACCAAGGAGAAGGTGCTCTGTACCAATGTATGGGCTACCGTAACCTTGTGCAATTACGTTTGCGTGATGCAAGCTTGTCCGAGCATTGTCGGTAAGATGCGATACAAATTCTGCAAAGTCATCAGCCATAATTCTATTATCTATCCTCCTATAGGCAAAGCGCAAGCGTATTATCGCTTTTATGCACGCTTTTCTGTATCTATTATAGCAAAATTAGCACTCGGGTCAAGCGAGTGCTAATTTACTATATTTATACGCTAGATATATAACCCACGAGTCCTGCCCCGCCAGGTGTCACCCAGCAGGGCGAGCCAAGCGCCATGGGCGAACTTTCAGTTCCCCATAGAGCGGCCCCTGAAAGTGAATGGTAATGAGGTGGCGGAGGCAAATGAGCGAGTTTAATTATTCTTCGCTTGATTCTTCAACAGCATTTAGAAGTTCATCTTCGATGTTCTTCTTAGCTGCAGGTGCCGCGGGTTTGTTAGCAACAGCTTGCTCAATATCAAGTTCGTAGCCAGTGAGGCGGCTTGCAAGACGAACATTCTGACCAGCACGACCAATAGCGATCGATTGCTGGTCTTCGTTTACGTAGACAGTTGCACGCTTGTCAGCTTCGTTAATGACAACTTTGCTGACTTCGGCTGGGCTGAGTGCGTTTTTAATGAACTGTTCACTATTGGCATCATACGTGATGATATCTATCTTCTCTTGATCACCAATTTCGTTCATAACAGCCTGCACGCGAGTTCCGTGTCCACCAACAAACGTTCCTACTGGGTCAACACCGGGCACAGTACTTGCAACTGCAAGCTTCGTACGACGGCCGGCTTCACGAGCAATTGCTTTAATTTCGACTGCACCTGTTTCAAGTTCTGGTACTTCCTGGCGGAACAGATATTCAACAAACTGCTCATTGCCACGACTTAAAATAAGTTGTGGACCACGGTTGTCGCGTTCAATATCTTTAATAAATACCTTGATACGGCTTCCCACGTTGTAGAATTCACCCTGAATCTGTTCACTTTGTGGAATAATACCTGTCGCTTTACCGAGTTCAACACGAATGACGCGTGGTTCAACACGCTGTACGATACCATTCACAACTGTGCCGATCTTGTCTTCGTACTCTTCAAGCACAACTTCACGCTCAGCTTCACGAAGACGCTGAAGGACGACTTGCTTTGCAGTTTGAGCAGCAACACGGCCAAAGCTTGTGACTTCGTATTTATCCTCGATTACATCACCAACTTCGACGTCTTTTTTGATCTTTTTAGCATCTTTAAGGCTAATTTCAACGGCATCACTGCCCACTTCCTCAACAACTTCACGCGCAACATACACCGTTGCTGTACCGTCGTTGACGTTCAATTCACTGCGAACTTCTTGGTCACGTTCACCGTTATCGCGACGCCATGCGGCAGCAATTGCTTGCTCAATAACAGCGAGCACTGTCTCTTCTGGAAGGTTCTTTTCCTCGGCAATCGTACGGACTGCGAGTGTTAATTGTTTTAAGTTTAATTCATCCATTATTTTTCTCCTTTTCTATGAAAAAATCCGACCTGCCGGCCGGAAAATGTACTACCGTAAGTGTAGCAAATAATATGTATTTACGCAATTACTTTGTCGAAAGTAGTTGGTTTGCCGGACCATAATACTCCATATATCACATAGAGGTCCGCGAATGCCGGCCAAGGGCTCTGTTACAATAGATCTATGAATACAGTCCCCCGCCTCATTGAACAATTTATACCAGACCACTACGATATGTCGCTCACACTCGATAGAGTTGAACGTCAGTTTAGTGGCGTTATCACCGTGCAGGGTACTCTTATGGAGGGCTCACGTGAACTTGTGCTTCACAGTAAAGAACTCGTCGTATCTGCGGTTACATTTGATGGTAAAAAAGCAAACTTTGAAACCAATGATCAAGATGAGCTCCATATTACCCACAATGATCTTTCAGCCGGACATCATACCGTTGTCATTACGTACTCTGGGAAAATCGCCGATGCAATGCATGGGCTTTACCCTTGCTACTACCAGCACGACGGTATAAAAAAAGAATTGCTTGCAACGCAGTTTGAGAGTCATCATGCACGCGAAGTATTTCCATGTATTGATGAGCCGGAAGCAAAAGCAACATTTGACGTGACACTGAGCACCGAACAGAATATTACTGTGCTTGGTAATATGCCCGTAAAGTGGCAACGCGTCGAGAATGAGCTGCTCGTTACTTCGTTTGAAACATCGCCTAAAATGAGTACATATCTTCTTGCCTGGGTAACTGGTGAAATGCACGCAAAATCTGCCAAAACAAATCGCGGCGTCGACGTCAACATCTGGGCCACTCCAGCGCAATCAACTGCAAGCCTCGATTTTGCTCTCGACATTGCGGTTCGTGCTATTGAATTTTATGAAACCTACTTTGGCACCGACTATCCACTTCCAAAGTCTGACCACGTGGCGCTCCCCGACTTTTCGTCCGGTGCTATGGAAAACTGGGGACTTATAACCTACCGTGAAATAGCCCTTCTTGCCGACCCCGAAACAACGAGCATCAGTAGCCGCCAATATATTGCGTCGGTTATCATACATGAACTTGCTCACCAATGGTTCGGTAACCTCGTCACTATGAAATGGTGGAATAATCTTTGGCTCAACGAAAGTTTCGCAACACTGATGCAGTATATTGCCGTTGATGGTATTGAACCGGACTGGAACGTATGGCTCGACTTTACGCAGGAAGAAAGCATTATGGCACTTCGACGTGACAGTATCGATGGTGTACAATCTGTCCAGACCGACGTCCATCACCCTGACGAAATTGGAACACTATTTGACGGCGCAATTGTCTATGCCAAAGGTGCTCGCCTTCTCTACATGTTGCAACACTTCGTGGGTAGCGACGCATTTCAAGCTGGGCTTAAACAATACTTTAAAGATTTCGCCTACAAAAATACTGAAGGCGACGATCTTTGGAACGCCATCGCTGGCGCGAGCGGTAAAGACATCACAAGTCTTATGAATACATGGATATCGCAGCCAGGCTATCCAGTCGTGCACGTTTCTCAAACGGGTGACCAAGTATCACTCTCTCAGGAACAATTCTTTGTCGGCCCTCATGAACCTTCGAAGCGGCTCTGGCCAATCCCACTTAATTCATCATGTAGTGAAATGCCAATAGTCCTGAGCGAAGAAAAGCAAACGGTGACTCGTCATCACACGACGCCACTTCAATTAAATGTTGGCGGTAGCGCTCACTTCATCACGCACTACGACACGGCGCTTCTGACACGTCTTATCGAAGAAGTAAAGACAGACTCGCTTGACATTGTTGACCGCCTCCAGCTCCTTCACGAAGCAACACTCCTTGCGCGTGGCGGCGTTATGCCAAGTGTTGAGCTACTAAGCCTCATTGATGCCTACAAAAACGAATCGGCTCAGCAAGTATGGTCAATTATTTCGCTCGCGCTTGCAGAACTACGTAAATTTACCGACGACGATAAAGATGCGGAAGTAAAACTACGTCACTACTCAGCTGATCTCGCTCGCTCTCAATATGAGCGTCTCGGTTGGGATGTAAAAAAGGATGAAACAGAAGATGATATAAAACTTCGCACCATCATCCTTGGCCTTATGATATATGGAGAAGATGCAGATGCGATTTCGATTGCCCAAAAGAAGTACAGCGTCAATGACTTAAAAGACATTGACGGTGAGCTTCGACCTCTTATTATCGGTACGGCTGTTCGGTATGGAGATGAATCTGTTGTTGACGACCTGCTTGAAACCTACTCTTCATCACAATCAGGCGAGCTTCGTGATGATATTACATACGGTATAACGAGTACCAAGTCTGATCAGAAAATAGCTGCCCTACTAGAACTCATAAAGGACCCTAGCATTGTTCGACCTCAAGACGCAGCGAGATGGTTTGTCTACCTCATACGTGGGCGTGAAAGTCGCGAAAAAGCTTGGCTATGGATTAGGGATAATTGGCAATGGGTTATGGATACATTTGGCGGTGATAAAAGCTACGATGCGTATCCGCGTTATAGCGCTGGAGCACTTTCAACCAAAAAGCAGCTTGATGAATACAGTGACTTTTTCCTGCCCAAAAAATCTATTGTTGCGCTCACACGTTCCATTGAAATGGGAATCAGCGAAATTGAAGGTCGCGTTGAACTCATTGAAAAAGATGGACCAGCAGTCCGTGTGGCGCTACTAAACCTTTAGCTACTTTTCGCCGTTTTCGGCTCGTCAGTATACACACCATGTATAGAAGTAGAGGAAAGAGGCGAGGTAGGGGTGCCTGGCCAACCGATGCTCGGCCGGCCAGGAGCACCCCCCCCACTACTCTTTGAAAATGTGATTCCATCTCGCGAAGGTAGGTTCCTCCTTGTCGCTTGGGAGCAAGGGAATCGTGTGCCCCTTGTAGTTCAGAAGGACAGTTGTCTTGATCTTGCCGTGTGACTCCTCAGTATCGAGTTTCGCTTGGGCAATACCAAGAACGATTGCTCTCTTCAGATTGCAGTTCGGTTCAAGAACAATCGTTCTCTCCTGAGTGCCTATTACGCCCTCAGCCAACATGTTTTCACCGCTCTTTCCTGTCGTTTAGTGACAATATGTCAAAAACATGTTCTATTTTAACATATTTCCATGAAATTGTCATCCGTACGTCTACTGCAAAGTTATCACCGCTGATGCTTGCTGCAGCGAGCTCCAAACTGTACTTTTTTATAAGATTCTTGAGGGCATGATACCTGGCCATGCGTTTGTAGGTAGATGGCAACCACGTCTTCGCCACGATTACCAACTTCCCGAGTTGTTATAGCTTCTGGTTTACCTTTTTTATTTACCAGTGCATTGGTTATTCGATACTGCTGAAGTGGCGCAAAGGACAGTCGATGAAGTGGCGTAACGCCGTGAGACTTAATTGCCGCAGCATGAGCAGCCGTTCCGTAGCCTACGTGGGATGCAAAGCCATATTCTGGATATACAGATGCTTGTTCGGTCATATAGGCGTCACGTGCCACCTTAGCGATAATTGACGCTGCCGATACACTCGGAATCAGCAGGTCGGCTTTTTTCATCGTCGTGACGAATTGACCCTTAGAAGTATCTTTCAAAAAGTTAATTGTTCCATCAATAATAATTTCGTGATAGGAAGTTTTTACCTGCTCGACTGCTCGTTTCGTTGCAAGTACCAAGCTTGCCGAAAGTCCAATTTCGTCAATCTCCTCTGCGCTCACCCACCCAAGGCCGTAACCTCCTGCTTGTTCGCGTATTATGAGGTCTAGCTCTTCGCGTCGTTTCTTAGAAAGTTTCTTACTATCCGTTAATCCGTCTATGGCAGCGCCTCCTAGCACAACTGCCCCAATCACTAGCGGTCCAGCCCATGGTCCGCGCCCTACTTCATCAATTCCAAGTATCATGCATCTATTGTAACAACTAAAAAACGCCCGAGATGGGCGTTTTCTGAATGATCACCTTTTATTACTCAGCTTTTGGGGCTGGAGTTTCCTCAACGGGTGCTTCTGCTTCAACAACTGGAGCTTCTGCGATCTGCTCTTCAATTGTAGGCTCAGGTAGCGTGTTAACACCCTCGCGGTCGAAGTTAAGACCTTTAAGACGTGCGCTCTTACCACTACGATTACGAAGGAATGAAAGATAGTTACGGCGAACCTTAGCACGGCGAACAATCTCGATCTTTTCGACGAGTGGACTGTGAATTAAGAAGCTTTTTTCAACACCAACACCACTGGCAATTTTACGAACAGTAATACGCGATGTGTGTGACGCTTTGCGGTCAGTACGAATAACGACACCTTCAAAAATCTGAATACGCTCTTTTGCGCCTTCTTTAATTTTTTGGTGCACACGAACAGTATCACCACTGCGGGCATCAACCACGCTGGCTTTCTTTTGCGCCTCATTTACCATCTTAATTAGTTCAAAACTCATCTTCGTCTCACTTTTTACTATTTCTAATACAATCAGTGATTAACTATACCACAGAGGTTAGCATTTTGGAATAGCTGAGGTGCATATTCCTTGATTTGCAAGTGCATGTAAAAACGTGTATAAAAATCAGAGTGATTATTGAAAACGACAGAACCTATAAAGTTGCCGAAAATGGTGATATTTTGGTTGCAAAACGTCAGATTGAAGCAACACCAGCCACAAGTTTATTGCCTTTAAGCGCGCTAGAATCAACTCCCGTAGCAGTAAGTGGACTTGAGCGTAATGATTTTGCGATCTTTGCGCGCGTTAGTGACGATATTGAAACAAAAAACATTGGTTTTTTGGTCGCAAACTATCGTAAAAACGGCGCAGCGACCCTTGTCGCGTATGACTTAGTTGCCGAGCACCCAAGACGCCATGTCACAGACTACATGAAGCGTCTTATCCGACTCGCCGACATCGACGAGTTACGACAATTTAACATCCACGAGCTACTAGATCACATCGACTTGTCTCACTAGCTAAATAACGCGGTTAATTTCTTCGAGTGTTGTCTCGCCGCGTAGTACTGCAAGTACACCATGTTCGAGAAGCGATACCATGCCGCCATCGCGAGCTGCCTTTTCAATCACTTCCGTGTGAATTTCCGCCACGTCACCGCGAAGAAACTTCTGGATCTCTTCGTTCACCACAAGTTGTTCCATAATCACCATACGGCCTTTGAATCCAAATGGTGATGATTCACTGACAACTGGCTTCCATAATTTGAAATTATCAAGATCAGGCTTATCTACGTGACTCGGCAGATCCTTCAGCGCATTGCGGATCCAGCTTTTCGTTGCGGCGTCGGGCTCATACGCTTCCTTACTCTCATCATCGAGCTTACGAACAAGTCGCTGTGCAATAACAAGCCTAATTGCAGAGCTAAAAATAGGGTTAACGCCAATCATATCAATCATACGGCTGAAGGCGGCTGACGACGTGTTGGCGTGAAAGCTCGATAGCACTAAGTGACCAGTAATCGAGGCTTGAATAGCAGTCTTTGCCGTATCGGCATCACGAATCTCGCCAATCATCACTACATCTGGGTCTTGTCGAAGGACCGAACGAAGACCATCCGCAAAGCTCTGACCCCCAGTTGTATCAATCGGAATTTGGGACACACCCGTAATGCCGTACTCGATTGGATCTTCAAGGGTGATAATCTTGCGGTCGGTCGTGTTAAGCGCATTAATAATACTGTATAGCGTTGTCGATTTTCCGCTTCCCGTTGGCCCAACCATTAGTACCATACCCCTCGGGTGACTAATCACTTCATCAATTTCTTTTCGCTCATCCGGACCAATGCCGAGAAGATCGAGATTAAGCATTGATTCATCAAAATTAAATAGACGCAGGACTGAATCTTGTCCATACATTGTCGGGATCGTCTCTACACGCAGGTTAAGAAGGTGTGTTGCACCATCACGAGTTATCTCTTTTTGCATATGACCAGATTGTGGTTCTGTGGCAGCTGTAGAGATATTGGCGCGTGAGGCAAGAGCTCCTAAGATAATTCGGTAACGATCAGTTTCTAGATCCGCCACTGGGTGCAAAGCGCCGTCAATACGCATACGGATACGAATATGTGTTCGCTCGTTTTCAATATGAATATCACTGGCGCCGAGCTTATCAGCTTGGTCAATTAGGTAGTCAAATACCTCGTCGCTACCGACAGAGTTAAGTGTTTGACTCACCTGCGCAAGCGTATCGCTATCACCTTCCTTTGCAATCTGAATATCGTCATACACAATCGTCACGGGTGGGTCGTAGCGATTCATAAATGTCTTATATGAGCTCGTGCTAATAAGGAAGAATTGAATGCCCTTACCTTCGTCATTGTACTGCTTTGTCATATCGCGGATAAGTGACTGCGGTGTCTGAGTCGTTACGCCAAAACGCCACGGATCAGACTCATTACCGCCAATAAGTGGAACAATCCGGTTTTTGTGCATCGTGTCATTATCGAGCAAATCACTCACAAGCGAGAGTGTATTTTCCACCTCTCGCGCGTCAAAATATTGTATACCCAAAATAGCCGCTCGCTCCTGCGTCGATTTCTCGTCTTGCTCCCGACGATTCTGCTGTATTCTATCTTCGTCCATTACGCTCTAGTCTAGCAGAAAACATAACCATTTTATAGATGATACAATGGGCAAGATGAAAGATATTATCGTTATTGCCCATAACATACGTTCAACCCACAATATTGGGTCACTTTTTCGTACGTGCGAAGGCTTTGGTGTGACAAAACTTATTCTGAGCGGCTATTCACCATATCCAACGCTGACGCGTGATACACGTTTACCTCATATTTCTGATAAACTGACTACGCAAATTCATAAAACAGCACTTGATGCTGAAACAATGGTTCCGTTCGAACACGTTGAGGAGCCAAATTTTAATGAGCTGCGTGCCGAAGGCTACCGTATCGTAGGCCTCGAGCAAGATACCAGGTCAGTTATGTTACCGAGCTACGATGCACCCGATAAGGTCGCACTTGTGCTTGGTGAAGAAGTAGCCGGTATAAGCAGCGACCTTCGCTCGATGTGCGACGATCTTATCGAAATTCCTATGAACGGGAAAAAAGAATCATTCAACGTCAGTGTCGCAGCTGGTATCGCCCTTTACGGATTAACTACTTAACGACGACGGCGTCTTCACCAAGTATCTTCACAAGCGCACCAACGAGTGCATCGGATGGTTCGATTTTAAATGGTAACTTAATAGCGGATTTTTTGCCCTCGCCGAGAACGAGTACGATGTCTGTCATGCCCATATGCTGACTACAAATTTGCTTCAGCAGCAACAATGCATCATGGTCATCCGGATTTTTGACGTGTACATACAACTTTTTGACCGTTTTTTGTGTATATGTATCAGGAGCTGGAGCGCGCTCAGCTGGCGGTGTGCTTGCCGGCGCACTGACGCTACTGCTTTTTTTACCGGCAACTCGCATGGCTTGAACCTTCGCGCTTGGTGTTGGTTTTTTCATTTTACGGCCCGTTGACTCGTAGTCATGGAGTTCTTCGTCGCTCACAATCTGTATGTCGTCGGCAATCATTTTTGCATCTGTGCCAAGATTACCGTCACGATCACGTGCACTAATTTTACCCGTCGCGCGGATAACCGCATCTTGAACAAGTTTTGCACCGAGTTGCTCATAAAGATTTGGAAAAACAATCACTTCACTTTCACCGGTTTTATCCTCAAGGCCCACAAACGCCATTTTAGAACCGCTCTTTGTGATGATCGTTCGTACTGTCGAAATAAGTCCACCGATCGTCGCTTTTTTACCGTCAACCTCAGGTGTCATTTGCATCAAGGGAATCGTCTGTTCTTCAAAATACGCATCGTAGTTATCGAGTGGATGCGAACTAATGTAAAGGCCAAGCAGTTCACGTTCCCATGCAAGTCGTTCTTTCTCGGTATGTTTCACCGGCGCGATGCCGAGACTCATTGATGGCTGAAGACTTGAGTTACCGCCAAGATCACCAAACAAATCTGTCTGGCCACTCAGTGCTTCTTTTTGAAGTTTTGATGCAAAGCCTTGTATTGTTTCAAGATTAAACAACAGGTCAGAACGATCATTAAAGCTATCGAATCCTCCAGATTTAATAAGAGACTCCCAAGCTTTTTTATTAAACTTAGCCGTGCTCACACGCCTTGCAAAATCTTCAATGTTAATAAACTTACTGTCTTCACGTGCGCGTAGTATTTCCTCAACAGCGCCGACACCTACCCCCTTCACTGCCGCCATACCGAATCGAATTTGTTGTTTATCGGGGACAACTGCAAATTCGACAAAACTCTCATTTACGTCAGGCGCGAGTACCGTAATGCCCATATGTTTGCACTCTGTAATTTCAATTGCAAGTCGATCAATATCATCTTGGTCACTTGTCATGAGTGCTGCCATAAAGGCATCTGGATAGTGAGCCTTCAAGTAGGCTGTCCAGTATGATATCAGGCCGTAGCACGCAGCGTGTGACTTATTGAAACAATAGTTCGCAAACTCTTCAAGTTGATCCCAAAACTTTTCAGCTAGTGCAACATCTGCGCCACTATGTTCGACTGCACCTTTGACAAAATCTACACGAACCTTACGCATCAAATCGATATTTTTCTTTCCCACAGCTTTACGTAGCGTGTCAGCCTGACCGCCAGTAAAGCCAGCAAAGTCTTTTGAGATTTGCATAAACTGCTCCTGATACACCAAGATACCATAGGTTTCTTTGAGCGCGTTCTCAAACTTCTCATGGAGATATATGATAGGCTCCTCGCCGTGTTTCCGCTTGATGAAGCTATCGATAAACTGCATTGGTCCTGGACGATACAGTGCGACCATGGCAATGATATCTTCAAAGCTCGTTGGTTTGAGATCTCGAAGATACCGTTTCATACCCGCAGATTCTAGCTGAAAAACACCAGTCGTATCGCCACGCTGAAGTAGTTCGTAGGTCGAGGTATCGTCAAGCGGAACACTATCGATATCAATATCTACCTTGTACACCTTCTTGATAATGCGCAGTGCGTTATTGATTGTTGTCAGGTTTGATAACCCGAGAAAGTCCATCTTCAGGAGACCGAGCTCTTCCACAGGCCCCATTGAATACTGCGTCGCAACAACACCTTTTTGCGCCATTTCAAGCGGTACAAATTTTACAATCGAGTCTGGCGCAATCACTACACCCGCAGCATGCACGCCGTGTGAGCGAATTGTACCCTCGAGCCTCATCGCGTAGTCAAATACGAGCTTTGCGGTCGGGTTCGTCTCGTACTCATGCTTTAAGTCTGCATCTTGTACCACGCTGACTTTGAGTGGGATATGCCTTCCTTGAACAGGCGGGGGAATCATCTTTGAAAATCGATCCGCTTCTGCATACGGAACCTCAAGTACCCTTGCAACATCTCGAACCGCAGCCCGCGCTGCCATTTTTCCAAACGTCACGATATTTGCCACACGGTCGACACCATACTTCTCAGTACAATAAGCAATCACCTCATCGCGTCTTGTATCCTGAATATCGATATCAACGTCTGGCATACTAATACGGTCTGGGTTTAAGAAGCGCTCAAACAGGAGATCATAGTCGAGTGGATCAAGCTCCGTAATTCGCAGTGCGTAAGAAATAATAGAGCCAGCAGCACTTCCACGGCCCGGTCCAAAAATGATACCTTTGTTCTTGCCCCAATTGATAAAGTCCTGAACGATCAAAAAGTAACCATTAAATCCCATGCGATCAATCACTTCGAGTTCATATGTTGCGCGCTCTAACACCTCATCTGGGATATGCGTCTTAGCCTGCTCAACCGTGAGATCTATCGTTTGTGGTTGATCAAGATCACCGTATCGCCATGCAAGACCTCTATAGACGAGTTTATCTAGGTACGACTTTTCACTTTCTCCTGGCGGTGTCGGGAAGGTCGGAATAAGGATGCCTCCTAGCGCGATCGTGACATCACAAAGGTCAGCAATCTTTCTTGTATTTGCTATTGCCTCTGGATGCGATGCTCCCCAACGTGAAATAATTTCCTTAGGATCAGTCACGTGAAGCTCAAAATCCTTAAGACTCATACGTTTCTCATCACTCAGGAAAGCGCCCGTGCCAACACAGAGCAATATCTCGTGCGCATCTTGATCATCATGACTTAAGTAGTGACCATCACTCGTCACCACAAGTGGAATATCAAGTTCTTTCGACATACGTTCGAGGTATTCATTAATCTTCGCCTGTACGTCCCAGCGTGTCGCATAGTCAACGTGACCATGATCTTGCATCTCTAGATAATAACGATCACCAAAAACAGACTTATACCAAGCAGCAATACTTTTCGCTTCCTCGTAATTATCTGACCGCAGGTTTTCACCCACTTCACCACTTGCACAGCCCGACAGTACAATCAGTCCTTCATTATATTTTTCGAGAACTTCATGGTCTATGCGTGGTTTATAATAGACGCCCTCGAGGTTCGCAATTGTGCTCAGCTGCATAAGATTCTGATAGCCAACGTTATTCATTGCAAGTAAGATTATATGATAGCGAGCTTTGTCCTTTTGGGGATCACGGTCGTGAAGCGTGCGAGCTGCAACATACGCTTCCATGCCAAGTACTGGCTTGATGCCACCATCTTTAGCGGCCTTATAAAACTCAATAATGCCCGACATTGTCCCGTGATCTGTCACCGCAACTGCATCCATACCCATCGTCTTTACCGCACCCACGAGATCGGGTATCTTTGTTAAGCCATCAAGAAGGCTATGATGTGTATGATTATGTAAGTGTACATAATCCGATGTTTGTAATGTGTCCCCCATACCTACGTCTAGTATACGCGGACCGCTAGGTGTTGTCTGTAGTAAAATCAGCTAAAAGCTTAACGTTTTTGAACTGTGTTAACCACGTATTGAATGAAGCCGCCAATTCCACCCGGTAGGTCAACAAGATGGCTAAGAAGCGCGATAAGAAGTGCAATAACAACCGTTCCGCCGAGTACACTGCCAACTCCGAAAAAAATACCTCGAACAAAATTCGCCCAATAAACCTGGTGACGATTTTTGTTAAAATCGTAAAACAAATCCTCAATGACGGCTCGACGCGCACCATTTTCGTTATCTTTATTTACTTTTTTGACTATATTAACCATATACCTACTTCTTATTTAGAAATGACACACTAATATGCTTAGTGTGTCATTTCTTTTATGCTAATTCAAGTATGAGAATTACTTTTTGCTGTTAAAACCCTGCTTCGCGCCTTCAACAGCTCGCTCTGTGCGACCTTTGAGTTCTTCGGCTTTGGTTTTTACATCTTCAGCGGCTTCGGTTGCCTTTGACTTCACTTCGTGTGCTTTTTCGGTCGCCTGACCCTTTAATTCATCGGCTTTTGTCCTTAAGTCTGCGCGGGTTTCTTTACCACTTTTAGGGGCGGTGAGAATGCCTGCCGCAACACCAACAACTGCTCCGAATAATGCTCCGAGTGCAAATTTTCCTTTTGACATGTTATTTATCTCCTTTTTTAGATTTCTTAAATTTCTTGACATAACGGCCAATCAGCTCAGCCACAAATAATGGTGATGCGATTTTCGATACGCCTGCAGCGATTGATTCTATGCGTTCAACTGTTCGTCCGGCAGATTTTGTCACTTTACGAATATCTCGAGTCAATTTAATCAAATAAACTGCAAGAGTGATGCCAACTACCAAGAATATAACAAGGAAAATGGAGAGGATAATAACGAGAATTTCTGTTGCTAAATTCATTGATGCTCCTTATTAATTTACCTTACTATTATATCACTAATAAGCCGGACCCGCTACGTGCCCCAAGTCATTTACGACTATTCTCTCAGCTGACTCTCCATGTACGTTCTTAGTTCTGGGCCCAATTCTTCATGACGCAACCCGAAATCAATCACCGTTTTAAGGTACTCTAACTTATCGCCGGTATCATAGTACCTACCGTCAGTAATCTCACGGGCGAAAAATGGATGACCATCATCGATCATCTGTTGCATAATGGGCTGTATCGTAAACTCCCCGTTACCATCGAAAGATTCTGCCGCTGTTTCTATATAGCCAAGGATAGATGGGTCAAGCAAATAGCTACTAACGCTTGCAAGCGGTGAAGGAGCATTGTCTTTACCTGGTTTTTCGACAATTTTTGTTACTTTCATCGTCGCTTCACCAATCGTTTCACCTGCAATGATGCCATATTTCGTGTATTCAAGTTCACTTTCGACTGTTTTACAGGCATAGACGGATCCGTTATACATTTGCGATGTCTCAATTAACTGTGCGGTTCTACTTGGCGTGGCGACAAAGAAATCGTCAGCCCATGTGTAAATAAAAGGTTCATCTGGAGTGAGAAGATGCGACGCAGACAAGACAGGAGTCGCATTACCATATGGTCCTTTTTGGCGAATGTAGATAAAGTTGGCGAGTGATGAGAGTTCACCAAGCATGTCAATGAGTGGCTGTTTCTTTTCACCACCAGCACGCAGGTTTGCGAGCAAGTCTTCATTTGGCTCATCAAAATGATCTTCGATCGAGCGTTTATTGCTACTTCCGACGATAATAATATCTTTGATGCCAGCCGCTACAAGTTCTTCGACAACTATTTGTATGATCGGCTTATCAATAATTGGCATCATTTCTTTAGGCATGGCCTTGGTTTGTGGTAAAAATCGTGTGCCAAATCCTGCGGCTGCAATAATCGCTTTTGTTGGTCGTTTCATATTTATGTAATCTTCTCTCGTATTAATTTTTGCGCAAGTTCTGGGTTTGCTTTACCTTGTGATTTTTTCATAACTTGACCGACCAAAAAGCCGATAACTTTATCATTGCCTTTTTTGAGATCTTCAACGGCTTTAGCAGAACTCGGGTCGGCAAGAACTTCATCAACAATCGCCGAAATTGCGCCCTCATCACTAACTTGGATGAGATTCTTTGCCTCGGCAATTTTCCGTGGATCATCCGAGCTCTTCAACATCTCAGCAAGGACTTCTTTTGCCGCAGTCGAACTTAGCTCGTTTGCGTCAACCATTGTTGCAAGTGTAATAAATTGTTCTTTTGAAATGGGCACCACATTTGACTGAATAGACTCATTCGCATCAAGGTTTTCGTCAACTGCCATGAGCAACCATAGCGCAACTCGACGTGCCGTAGACTTATTCGTATCCTCCAGAATAGTTTGAACAAACTTTGCAATCTCAGGCGAGAGAAGGAGAGCATTGATTACCGTCGAATCAAACTCTAGTTCCCTCCATGCATCACGATAAAACGATGGTAAAGCCGGAACTGTTGCTTGAATCTCATTAATTTCCTCGTCGCTCAACACAATTGGTGGAATATCAGCATCTGGCATGTAGCGGTAATCTTGTGCATCTTCTTTACTACGCTGGCTATTCGTTTTCTGCTTTGCCTCATCCCAGCCGCGAGTTTCCTGTACAATTCGTTCGCCCTTTTCAAGTCGTTCAACCTGACGTCGGAATTCATATTCAGCAGCACGTTCAACGCTTTTAAACGAGTTAAGGTTCTTTACCTCAGCCCTCGTGCCAAGCTCGGTTGCACCTTTGAGCGCAACGGAGACATTCACGTCAAAACGCATATTACCGTTATAGAGATCCCCGTGAGTCACGCCGGCATATGTCATAAGACGATATAGTTCCGTTGCGTAAGCCTTCGCCTCAGCCGGGCTATGAATATCCGGTTCTGACACAATCTCAATCAGTGGCGTTCCTGCACGATTAAGATCAACTAGGCTGTAGTCACCGAAGTGTGTTAACTTTCCGGCATCTTCTTCCATGTGTGCATGGTGGATCCTTACCTTCACCATAGTGCCATCTTCAAGAGGTGCGTCAACATGCCCAGCAAGAATAATGGGATTATACATCTGAGTTGTCTGGTAACCTTTTGGAAGATCCGGATAAAAATAGTGCTTTCGGTCAAAACGACTGACATGCGCAATATCTGCACTGAGTGCTTTGCCTGCTTTAATTGCAAGTGTCACTGCTTCACGGTTAAGAACAGGAAGCATGCCAGGGAGTCCAAAGTCAATTGGGTTGACAACAGTGTTTGGAGCTTTGTTGCGAGCATCGTTGTTTGCACCGCTAAATAGCTTCGTCGTTGTTGCAAGCTGTACGTGACACTCAATCCCAATCGTTATGTCATATTTTGCGAGTTGTTCTTCAGTAACCATTAAATCGCTCCTATGTCTTTCAGTGCTTGTTTAAAATAAGCCAGAGCATGGCGGGCATCCTCGTAACTCACCAACACATCTGTCTCGTGTGCGATACGGTTACGGAGTTTATGCGCGTTCCAGACGTCATTACGACTGCTAAATAGCTGCGCGCCAGTTTTCATACGTTCAGCCATTGTTTGTCCTTTTAGCCCGCGTTCACGAAGTGCCAGATCAAGCAACTTATCGGCATTCAGCACAGTCAAGCTAAAACTCGATGGCTGATCACGTTTTAGTTGTTGCTCAATACTGAGCCACTTTACCCTATAGTGATCGACATTGAGATGTTTTGACCCTTTTTTCGTCAGACCAATAAGTGCAAATAATACTCCACCAATAATAATGATTCCCGCAAAAAAGAAGATGACAGACAAATCCATTATTTTGTCTCCATAGATCGCGCGAGCGCGAGTATCTGTGCGTCGCTACGGCGTTTACCCATAATTTGCACACCAATCGGAAGACCACTTTCAGTCAGCCCAGCCGGGACGCTAACTGCGGGAATGCCAGCGAGTGAGGCAGGAACTGTCATAATATCGGCAAGATACATTTTAATTGGGTCGCTTGCGTTCTCACCAAGGAGGAAAGCTGGCGTTGGCGCAACAGGCCCAATCAACATGTCATACGTTTCAAATAATTTGTTTAGTTCAGCAATGAGCAGCGTACGGGCTTTTTGAGCCTGCTGATAATACGCGTCAAAGAAACCACTCGACAGCACATAACTCCCGATCATGATACGTCGTTTATTCTCGGTGACAAAGCCCTCGTCACGGCTTTTGCCATAGAGCTCGGCAAGTGTTAAGGCTCCTTCGGCTCGTTTGCCATAGCGAATACCGTCGTATCGCGCGAGATTACTGCTAATCTCAGCTGGCACGATAATGTAGTACATCGCTAAGGTATGATGGACAATCGGAAGGCTCACTTCCTCGACGGTATGGCCAGCATCTCGTAGACGCGCAATATAGTTGGTAACCGCTAATCGAACTTCACTATCGACGTCTTCGGTCATAAATTCTTTAATAAGCCCGACCTTTCGACCTGGCTCAATGGTACCAATTGGTGAAAAGAAGTCAGGTAGCGTTGTCATATCCTTCACGTCTTTACCTGCGATAATATCCATCACAAGCTCTGCATCAGCAACACTAGATGCAAACGTACCAATCGTATCGGTACTACTCGCCATTGCAACAACTCCGTAACGGCTTACCGTGCCATAAGTTGGTTTGACACCCACAACACCGTTAAAGCTAGCTGGCTCACGAATTGATCCGCCAGTATCGCTCCCAAGTGCAAATGGAACAATATCAAGCGCGGTTACAACAGCCGACCCACCGCTACTGCCACCCGCAACGCGAGTTTTATCATGTGAGTTAAGCGTTGGCCCAAAGGCAGAGTTCTCGGTGCTACCACCGTGTGCAAACGCATCAAGATTTGCCTTACCGATACAGATCGCACCCTCACGCTCTAGTTTCTCAACCGCCGTTGCTTGAAGCGGTGCATTAAAATGTTCAAGCATAATGCTGGCGGCAGTTGTTGGGGCACCGTATGCAAGGAAATTATCTTTTACGACAAATGGCACGCCAGCAAGTCGCCCGGTAATTTCACCACGATCAACTGCGTCAGCTCGTTCTAGCGCTCGCTCTTCGGTCAAGCTTAACAGTGCATGGTAGGCCTCATTTTCTTTTGCTTTTACGATAGCTGCTATCACATTGTCGCGCGCACTTTTACCTAAGTAGTCTGTAATCGTCTGCATTATAAAACTTTCGGTACCTTTATTTGACCATCTTTAGAATCTGGAGCTAACGCAATCAATGCGTCACGATCGATTCCATAGTCGTCAATGCTGTCAGTACGCCACACGTTTTCAAGATCGGTCACCTGATAGGTTGGTTCCACTCCAGA
>DIZB01000008.1:0-42724 GCA_002427805.1 Candidatus Saccharibacteria bacterium UBA6039 | reverse complement strand
TCAGACAAAGCCAAACTACTTAGCTGTGCCAGGTGAAGCACGTCGTCTCGAGATATCTGTGTCATTGGACTATTATAGCGCATTCACCAAACTAAAATACAGCCCCAGAGGGGCTGTATTTTATAGAAACACTGATTATCGTTGGATATCGATAAAGGTATGTGCTTTTCCGCTTGCACCAGCACGGCCAGTTCGGCCAATACGGTGAACGTAGTCTTCGTAGTTCTGTGGTGTATCAAAGTTGATCACGTGTGACACATTTGGAATATCAAGTCCACGGGCTGCAACATCGGTTGCGACAAGTACTCGAACGCGTTCGTCTTTAAATTGCTTCAATGCACGTTGGCGCTGAGATTGGTTCTTGTTACCGTGAATAGCAACAGATGGAATACCACTGTTATCAAGGTGGTCGCTCAGACGCTGTACGCCGAACTTAGTCTCACCAAAGACAAGTACTTTTTCATAATCTGTGCCTTTAAGCATTTCGGTGAGTAACTCAACCTTGTGATTTTTGTCGCGTGCTTCGATAACAGTCTGTTCAACGTGCTCGCTTGTCTCGCTGGTGCGGACTGAGACAGTCACAGGGTCTTTTAGGAACGTATTAACAAGTGCCTGAATCTCTGGTGTGATTGTCGCACTAAAGAAAAGTGTCTGACGTTCAACCGGCATACCGTTGACGATATCGCGAATGTCAGGCAGGAATCCCATGTCGAGCATACGGTCTGCTTCGTCTAAAACAAGTGTCGTCATACGATCAAGTGGAATGTAACGACGGTTAATGAGGTCCTTCAAACGTCCTGGTGTTCCGATGATGAACTGTGGACGACGTTTTAGGTCACGAAGTTGACGGTCAACGCTAACACCACCCACAATAAGTGCTGAGTAGAGGTTGAGTCCGGCAGCGAATTCGCGGAACTGTTCGTCAATTTGCTGCGCAAGCTCACGAGTTGGGGCGATAATCATCACCGTTGGTGATGTCTGTGTGCCTGTTTCACGTTCTACAATAGGAAGAAGAAATGCAGCTGTCTTACCTGTACCCGTGTTTGCAAGGCCAATAAGGTCTTTGCCCTCTAGGATTGAAGGAATAGACTGGTCTTGGATCGCACTAGGTGTAATGTAGCCTTTTTTTGCAATGTTTTCGTGAAGACGTGCGCTGAATGCGAAGTCGGCAAACTTGTGCTTCGATTCGTAGACAACTTCGTCAGCCTTAGCGACTGCTTTGTTAATAAACTTTGATGGGTGGATGTACTTCTTCGCTGGTCCACGGCTTCCGCCGCCTCGGCGTGCTCCGCCAAATGATGATCCGCCACGGCTTCCGCCGCCAGCGTTAGAACCGCCGAAGCGTCGTTGTTGATATGCCATATAAAATAATAGCCCTTTCGTTATAGATTTGCTGTTTTGCAGTCAGATCACTCGTAGAGATACGGGTGGAAAGAACAGCGAGATTATATTTCGGTGGCCGCGCGTCTGGCGCTAGTCTTTGAAAGAGGCTCGACATTCATCGAATGCAATAATTTAATAATAGCACAAGCTGCTTATTTTTGCAAGTCATGACGCATCGTAACCTGAACTGAGATGGGCCGGTGATCCGACCCTGCATCATATTTTCCTATACGAAAATCACTCGTTTCCAGTTCAGGGCTTACCAATATGTGATCGATATCAAGTAGTCTCGCGCTAGGCATCCATTCCATACCACGCATGCGCGCGGTTGTCGTAAAACGATGTTTATCATCAGCATCACGTAACATGCCACTGGCCATCAACCGCTTGATTGTCGTTCCTGTCGCCATATCTGTAGCACGGACCATTACATCGCTCAGCTTTTCGTGTGGAATTGCATGAGCAAGCGTTCGAGTTGCGCCATGACTCAGTAATCTCGCGATTTTACTTTCACCATACATCGCGTTCATGTCGCCTAATAATGCAATAGGAATCGCCGAATCATTCGTAAGGCTTACGACATCGTCTACCTGCCTCAAACGAAGGCCCTCGTTACGATCATCAAAATGGACACCAATCATGCGAATTAGCTTACCAGAATCAGGATCAATCACCGTTGCATCAATCGCATTTCTAATATCCCCCAAGCGAATAGTTTGAATAGTCTGAAACGCAATCTTGCTCATCATACGAAGATAGGGAGCCTCGACGGCGCCATCATAACGAAAAGGACCTCCGTCTCGATATTCGACGTCGTGTACGTGTTTATAGCCTAGCGACCAGATACGCGCATCTATGTGCTGGCTCACGCCTTTATGTTTATCGTACGCTTCGGGAAGTACAATCACATCGGCATCTACACGCTCGATTTCATCAATAATCTTATCGGGTGTACCACGGCCTTTAGTGGCATACTGGCTGAGTCTTCCTTCGACATTCCATGACGCAAATTTTAAAGTCATAGCTACTTACAGTTTGCTCTTAATATCAGTAATCATATCGCGTAACTCTGCGGCCTTCTCAAATTCAAGGTTTGCACTAGCAAGTTCCATTTGACCAGACAGTTCTTTAATAAGCCCAGGATACTCATCTTTAGGAATCTTCTTAAGATTGAGCTTCTTTGAGTCATCTTCCTTCTTAGGAATAAGCGCACGAAGCCCTTCGTCAATTTCTTTTGCGATGCTCAGCGGCGTGATGCCGTGCTCAGTATTGTATGCTTCTTGAATACTTCGACGTCGGTTCGTCTCATCGATTGCCTTTTGCATTGAATCAGTCACCCTATCGGCGTACATAAGAACCTTACCCTCAAGATGCCTAGCTGCGCGTCCAATTGTTTGAATCAGCGCATTGGCGCTACGAAGGAACCCTTCTTTATCAGCATCCATAATCGCAACCATGCTTACTTCAGGAAGGTCGAGACCTTCACGAAGGAGATTAATGCCAACCAATACGTCGTAAACGCCGCTACGAAGGTCCTTCAAAATATCACCACGCTCGAGCGTGTCGACTTCACTATGGATATAAGCAGTCTTTATATCAATATCCTGCAAGTACGTCGTCAGATCCTCGGCCATGCGCTTTGTCAGTGTCGTTACAAGTACGCGTTGATTCTTACTGGTACGATCACGAATTTCAGCCACAAGATCATCAATTTGGTTTTTTGTAGGACGAATAGTAATCTCCGGATCGATAAGTCCTGTCGGACGGATCACCTGCTGCACTGGCTCAGGGCTGTGAGCAAGTTCATATTCTCCTGGAGTTGCTGATACATAAATAGCCTTATTGATATGTTTATCAAATTCAGTAAAAGTAAGTGGTCGGTTATCCAGCGCTGATGGCATGCGAAAACCATATTCAACCAACACTTCTTTGCGCGCACGGTCACCGTTATACATACCACGCACCTGTGGCAGTGTCATGTGACTCTCGTCGATGAGCAGCAGAAAATCATCATCGAAGTAGTCCATGAGCGTAGCGGGTTGTTCGCCTACTTCGCGGTTCGTGAGGTAACGACTATAATTTTCGATACCCTTCACAAAGCCCGTTTCTTCAAGCATCTCAATGTCATACTTTGTACGTTGAGCAAGGCGTTGAGCCTCAAGCAATTTATCGTGTTTTTCAAAAAACTCCATGCGCTCAGCAAATTCTTTTTTGATGCTTTCAATTGCAACAGCGAGCTTTTCTTTTGGCGTAACGTAGTGACTACTTGGGAAAATACTGACTTCGGTTGGTTCAGCCAAAATTTCGCCAGTGAGTGGATCAATGCGCGTTAGCCGATCAACTTGGTCGCCGTAAAATTCAATGCGATACGCGACGTCACTTCCGGCCGGAAAAACGTCAACAATGTCGCCGCGTACACGGAATGTACCCCGATGAAAATCAATGTCATTACGTTGATACTGGATGTCCGTCAGAAGTCGTATGAACTTATCTTGAAGACGTCTCTCGCCAACCTTAACGGTGATTGACATAGCTGAATAATCTTCAGGTGATCCAATGCCGTAGATACAGCTGACGCTGGCAACAATAATTGTGTCACGACGAGTCAGAAGTGCTGTCGTTGCCGCATGGCGCAAACGGTCAATCTCATCATTGATCTTGCTGTCTTTTTCAATATAGGTGTCACTGCTTGCCATATAGGCTTCAGGTTGGTAGTAGTCGAAGTAACTCACAAAGTAATGCACTTCGTTTTCTGGGAAAAACGATTTAAATTCGCTATATAACTGCGCAGCCAGCGTTTTATTATGAGCAAGTACAAGCGTCGGCACTTGACGATCAGCAATAATATTTGCCATCGTAAATGTTTTACCGCTACCAGTGACTCCAAGGAGCGTTTGCTCACGAACATCTTCGTTAAGACCTTTTAATAACGACGCTATAGCCGTCGGTTGATCACCGGTTGGCTTATAGTCTGAAACAAGTTTAAATTGTTGGCTCACCCATCTATTGTAACACTGGTACTAATTGGTGTAATATCTCTCGTCACCCTCAAAGCCTGAGATGATCTTTACTATCCTGTCTACGTCATCGGTAATAGTGAAGAGCGGCACATCACTTTCACTGATAACGTGCGCTCTTTCTTCTAATGTACCCACAATAAACTTTCGGAGTGGTTCCCAAAACTTTTCACCAACCAAGATAATTGGCGCCTTCGGGATGTTACCTGTTTGCTCGAGCGTCATAATCTCAAATAGCTCATCGAGCGTTCCATATCCACCTGTGAAGTAAAGGTAGGCGCGTGCATCAAGCGTTAATGCAACTTTACGTGCAAAAAAGTGTTCAAATGTATAATGTTCAGTCGCGTAGCTGTTGAGTTTTTGTTCGTGAGGAAGCTTTATATTAAAGCCGATCGCCGTCCCGCCAGCATCGTACGCACCATGATTAGCTGCTTCCATAATGCCACCGCCGCCGCCACTCGTGACCGCGTAGCCTTCATGAGCGAGGCGCATCGCAACTTCATATGCTTTCACTGCCGCAGGATCATCTTGCGAAAGTCTGGCTGACCCAAAAATAGTCACTGTCTTAGGATAGCGCTCCAAGATTTCAAAGGCTTTTTCAAACTCGTCAACAACACCCGTGAGCTTCCCTTCGGCAGTATCAATCAAACGAGACCTGATATGCAGATCATGTTTATTTCTCGTTTCTTTTAGAAGATATGCCTGATGGACAAGGTCAACTGTAGTACTTGCCTTCATATTACGGTGAATCCGTTGTGCTGTTTCTAATTTCTCTGGCGATACCATATCATTATCAAGTTGGCTGAGTACCTGCTGTGTCAAATTCTTCATTCCCATATACCGAGAAAAAATTTCGTTCCAAAGACTCTCCCTGAAATGGTATATAAGTCGCGTTTCAAATTTTTCTTCGTTAGAATAACTGAGTGCAACATCAATAATATTAAACGTAACGACATTGCCGTCAAAGTTGTAGCCAACCCAGTCACGATCTTGCCAAAACTTCATTTTTGGATCAATTTCATATAATAGTTCTTCTGCCCGTCGCCAGTGCAAATCTTCAGGCTGAAGATGTGGTTCAAATGCTTCTGGATGCGCTTCATCTTTTAGTTTGCCGAAGTAGCGCTGAATAATACGCCAGTGCACGTGATGTCCGGCCATTTGTGAGCCTGCATCAGGATCAGCAATAAGCGTCTGCATAACAACTTCACCGAAGTTCTTTACGGTCTTCGATTTGAGTTTAAAGAACGTCGAATAGAGTTTGACTTCATTCATATAGTGAAGAAGTAGCGGGAGTGTCTTTAGCGTCAAGCCCCTCCATGTTTCGGCTTTAACAGGCACCACAACAATGACGCCCATTTCTTTGGTATGAGTGACGTTATGCAGTTTCTTCTTTACAAAATGCTCTGCAAGATCAACATATTTGCCATGATCCATGATAACTATTTCAAGATCACGTTCTTCATAATCATCTACTGTTACCGTTTTAAATAATTCATCGTACTTGTTGAGCCATTCTGGTCCTTCACTAAAACGGAGCGCTGTATACAATTCTCCGAAGTTCTCCTTTTCGAATAATTCGTCCACACTGCTATATCCAAGATGATCTATCAGCTGCTGAGGTGGCATCTCGCGCAGAAACTCCTTCGCTTTTTCATGCTTTAAAACAAACACTTTGCGATTAAACTTAACACTATTTGCGGCGGCAACTAAATGCGGAACGATCTCACGAATGTTATCTGGATCACTACCACCGACAAGCTCAGCGACTCGCTTATTGTCGTCGGCAATTTTAGAAAGTAGCGCATAATACACCTCTTCGCCTGTCGAATCAGCGCTCAGTCCAAGTTCTTTAATAGCGTGTTTTGTATCTGTTGCAATATCACCAATCAGTTTTGCATCAACTGCATAGCCACCACTGTCTTTTTCAAGGTCACGCAGCGCAATTGTAAAAAGTGGTTCTTCAGCATCTAATAGGTCTCGTAAAAATTTACTCATTCGGCCACACCCCTGTCATTATGCTTATGTTAGTTTTATTATACGCTAGAATGGCTTTTCTGTAAGTGGCATGTCATGAAGCACAACACCGCTACGCAGTATTCCTGCCTTCGCACCAATTTGCGCAACGACCGATGTCGAATTAGCGCTCGCAAATATAATTGATTCCTTAAGCGACTTGCCTATTACTAATTGACTTAAAAAGCCTGATCCAAACGCGTCTCCACCACCGGTTCGATCTATCACAGGTACATCCTCATACATGCCGGCGCTCACTATTGTTGTACCATCTGTTGCAACGGCACCGTGAGGACCATCCGACACAATCACAGCTGGCACATAGTTAATCGCATGTCTCGCAAGTTCTTCAAGTGTTTGACCTTCGACAATCTGTTGCGCCTCTTCTTTATTGACTGCTAAGATCGCAACATCCTCAAGAAGCGGCTTGAGTTTCTCCATTTCAGCAAGTTCAGCTCCAGCTGGATTTAAAAATACCTTTACATTATGAGCTGCGCTGTACGTAATAATTTTTTCAAGTAGTTCCATGTCTCCAAGTGCAGATAGATATACCCACTCAGCCGTATCAAGTGGGCTCAAATCGAGCACGTGCCCATCACTTGCAACTTTCGTACCATGAAAGTTTAAGATCGTACGCTCACCGGTACTCGAAAGGAGGATCGTCGAATAACTTGCACGATATGACTCATCTTGCAACACACGCGAGGTGTCAACACTCTCATTATCGAGGTCTTGAAGAATTGTATGACTTGCTATATCCGTCCCGAGGGCCCAAATGTATTTACTGTTCAGCCCCTGTCGAGCGAACGTCACGGCTGCGTTCGTCACATTGCCGCCAGTTGTAAAAATGACGTCGTCAAGATCAAGCTTCTGACCCAACGGAAGCTGTTCATAAAGCACACCTTTATGTTCTTGCGGCTCAAAGGCTTTCGAACTTTTAAGAAACACGTCCTGCGTTGCTTTACCAATCGTCACGATTGTCGGAACGTTCATTTAGATAACGGCCTTACCTGCGCTACCAAAGGCATTTATTTTTTCCTCAACAACTGTTTGTACTGCGCCGTATACTTGAGGCATCAGCTTTACGACCGCATACTCATCAGGGTTCGCAGCCAAAACTTTTTCAAGTTCAGTACGGAAGGCATAACGCATATCACTGTTGATATTAATCTTACTAACGCCGATGCGAGCCGCTTCTTCAAAATAATGAAGGGGTGTTCCGCTCCCGCCATGAAGGCTAATTTGACATTCTATGGCGTCACGAATACGTTGCAATAGCTCAAGATCAAGCTCTTTTGGTACAGGGTACTTCCCATGCAAGTTGCCGATTGCCGCAGCGTAGGTATCGATACCTGTTGCATCAACAAACGATTTTGTTCCTTCTGGAGTTGAAAAGGTTTTTTTAATTTCCTCATAATCAATGTCCTCGGTGTGAACATTTGATGATCCTCCGAAGTAATGTGGCTCACTTTCTACAAGCGCGCCTGTAAACCTTGCATATTCGACAACTTCTCTCGTTTTTTCAATGATATCTTCGGTTGTTGCATCATGGTTTGCTTGTGATATATCGATGTGAATAAATTCAAATCCAACATCTATAGCTCTCTTACAATCTTCGACTGTTGGACTATGGTCAAGGTTTATATACATTTCAATGCCATACTGTGCCTTATAGTTATCAACCATATCACGAATATTATCGAGTCCGAGTGCCTTCGCTTCACCGTCACTCACCTCAACAAGAACTGGTGCATTTAGTTTTTGAGCTGCCTGAGCAATCGCGATGAGCGTTTCTTGGTTGTCAATATTAAATGCTCCGACAGCAAAGTGCTGCTGACGACTACGTTGCATCAAGTGACGCGCCCTCGTTGTATTGTCTCTAATTTGGTTGATTGTTAAGCCCATCGTAATCTCCTTAATAGTCTCTATGATACTGTGAGGTATTTTGTACAAAATCAACAATTTGATCAGCCATTTTTTCAGCGGTGAGGCCAAAGTAATCAAATAGTTCATCGGGCTTTCCCGATTCACCAAAACGATCCTGCATACCAAGTCGCTTTAAAGGCGTTGGTAGCGTTTCGCCTAGAAGTTCTGCAATAGCACCGCCGAGCCCACCCGCAATTTGCGCTTCCTCGGCAGATAATGCACGTCCTGTTTTTCGCACGCTCGCGATAATCACTTCATTATCAAGCGGTTTAATCGTTGGTACATGAACAACTTCTGCTTCAATGCCTTTCTCGGATAGAATTTTTGCCGCAACGAGCAACTTATGTGTCATCGCGCCTGTTCCGAATAAGGAGATTTCACTGCCTTCTCTTAGGACGTACGCTTTACCGATTTCAAATGGTGACTCATTGGTGCTAAAGATTGGCGTCTTCTCACGAGCGACCCGTATGTAGTTGGGTTGGTTACTTTCTGCCATGGCTCGCGTCGCTTTTTCAGCTTCAATGCTGTCACCAGGCGCAAGTACCACCATGTTTGGTAGCACTCGCATGAGCGCAAGATCTTCAAGCATCTGATGCGTTGCACCGTCTGCACCAGTATAAAGACCTGCATGACTCCCAACGATCTTCACCGGCTGATTATTCAGTGCAATCGTCGTTCGAATTTGCTCCCAGTTACGTCCTGGACTAAATGCCGCGTAACTACTAACAAAAGGTATCTTACCCGCCCTGGCAAGACCAGATGCGACTGTGACAAGGTTTTGTTCAGCTACGCCAATTTCAATAAAGCGCCCTGGGAAACTTTCTTTAAATAGTGACATCTGAGTGCTATCGGTAAGATCTGCGCATAACGCTATAACTTGATTATTCTGCTCACCTGCAGCCTTCAAACCACGACCAAAGCCAGCACGAATCGGCTCCTGCTTCACATCCTCTGAAAATAAATCTGGATTCAACGGATAATGGCTCATGACGCTTCAACTCCCTGGCCTTCATGCGTAATCTTGCCGTCTAAGGTTCGGAGTTTTATAAGGGCTTCCTTCGCCTGATCACTGTTCGGTGCGATGCCATGCCAATGATAGTCATATTCCATAAACGGTACACCCTTACCAGGGATGGTATGTGCAATGATGACCGTTGGTCGATTCGTAATGGCACGTCCCGTGCTTGCCGCATCAATCACGCTCTCGATATTATGGCCATCAATCTCAAGCACATGCCACCCAAATGATTCCCATTTGCCACGCAGATCTTCAAGTGGCATCACGTCTTCGGTACTGCCATCAATTTGAATATTATTACGATCAACGAATGCGATCAGCTGTGAAAGCTTATATTTACCGGCAAACATTGCTGCTTCCCAAATATTGCCTTCATCAAGTTCGCCGTCACCCATCATCACATATACGAAACGGTGTTTCTGATCGTCTAAGTACTGCAAACTATATGCATAGCCAGCCGCCTGAGAAAGACCACTCCCAAGGGGACCACTGGTATTTTCAAGGCCTGGAAGGCGCTCTCGCTCCGGATGACCTTGCAGCCGACTTCCGAATTTTCGAAGCGTAATGAGCTCTTCTGTATCAAAGTAGCCCGCTTCAGCCATAGCAGCATATTGCACAGGCACTGTGTGTCCGTTACTCAGAAAAAAGAGGTCACGATCCTCCCACTCAGGATTCTTAGGATCGATATTCATAATATTAAAGTAAAGTGCCGTTATAATATCGGCCATGCCGAGCGGCCCAGCGCTATGTCCACTTCCCGCTGCCTCAAGCATACGAATAATGTCTTCACGAATATCATTCGCCTTTTGTTGTAGCTGCGTAATCGTCAATTGCCCACTCACTAAATGACTCCGTGCTTATTTATCTCTTGTACTAGTGTAGCATAAACAGTAGCGGGATCCTGTGCCTCTGCAATGGCACTGCCGGTGTTCAGCACATCAACGCCGCCCTGCGTTAATGTATAGGCATTATCGACGCTCACGCCACCATCCCAACCAATTTCAACATTAGGATTAATCGCCTTAATAAGCCGAACTTTTTCAAGCTGCATCAGACTCGCTGTCCCACCGTAGTGACCAAGATCACCACTAAAAACAAGGACGTGATCGGCATTTTCGATCGCCGCGCTCACCGTTGATGGAACGGTTGGTCGTTGCAGCGCAACGCCAGCTTTAATGCCATTTTTTTTCACTTCGTCGAGGATTGGCGTTAGATTGAGACCAGTCTCAGCGTGAAAAATAATTAAGTTTGGCTTTAATGCAATCAGAGCAGCTAAATGTTCAGTCGGTCGAGCCACCATAGCATGGATATCAACCACCCATTCCTTTGGCCACCAGAGCTGAGCCTCACCAAGAAGAAAGGTTGGTGCAAATTCGCCATCGCTAATATCAATATGGACGCGCTGGGCAAACGGCTGTAATTTTTCAACAGCCGCTTTAAACTCTTCCGCCGTCTCAACCGTAATAGTCGGTGCAATCACGCTCATTATCTATAGCTCATCAATCTGATCATTGCGTCGTTTAAATCTCGCGGCATCCGCAAAAGGCGTCGATAACCACGTCTCTATTATGCCTTGCCACGCGCTGTCATCGTCCTCAAGTACACGTGACGGTAAGCAAAGAACATTACTATCGTTATCAACACGCGTCATCTTGGCTTCAAATGCATCCCAAATCACACTGGCGCGAATACCGTGAAAACGATTGGCCGCCATGGCCATACCTTGCCCACCCCCACAAAGAAGGATAGCCCGTGGATCACTATCATCGCTTCCTATTACCTGCAAGGCTGCAGCTTGCGCAAACTGCGGAAAGTCATCATCTGGATCAAGTGTCTCATCCCCAACATCAGTAACGTTGTAGCTATGCTTTGCAAGATACGCAAACACTTTTTCCTTCAAATGAAAGCCCTGATGGTCACTACCTAAGAAAATCTTCATAGTGTAAGTATAAGCGGTATGCACTTACTTATGCAAGGTTCGTCCAACGTCGGCAACAAGTTCAACCAATCGGTTGCTGTAGCCCCATTCATTGTCGTACCACACCATTACTTTTGCTAAGTTTCCACCAACTACTTTCGTCAGGAGAAGGTCTACGACGCCAGAGTGGCTATTGCCAATGTAGTCACGGCTCACCAGCGGTTCTTCGCTGACACCAAGGATTCCTTGGTAAAATGGTTCGCTTGCGGCCTTTTTAAATACTGCGTTGATCTCTTCAACTGTTGCATCTTTACCAAGAAGCACTGTCACGTCACTAATCGATACCACGGGTGTTGGAACACGAATACTGAGCCCATCAAACTTACCAGCAAGCTGCGGAAGCGTCTTTGTGACTGCAATTGCCGCACCTGTCGTTGTTGGAACAATATTTTCAGCTGCATTACGACCTTCACGAAGATCTTTATTAGGTGCATCTTGAAGTGCTTGACTCGCAGTGTAGCTATGAACAGTGGTCAGGAGCGATTTTTGTACACCAAACTCACTATCAAGAATCGCCATAACGGCGCCGAGCGAGTTTGTCGTACAACTCGCGTTGCTAATCACTTCAGTCGCACCTTCGATTGAGTCTTCGTTGGCCCCAATCACAATCGTGTCGACACCATCACTCTTGGTTGGACCGCTAATAATAACGCGTTTTGCACCAGCCGTAATGTGCTTAGAAGCACCATCTTTGTCTGTAAAGAATCCAGTTGATTCAATGACGAGTTCGACACCAAGATCGTTCCATGGCAAAAGTGTCGGGTCGCGCTCAGCAAGTACTTTAATGTGATTACCCTTCACGATAATTCCCGTGTCATCGTAGCTCACGTCATTAGCGTATGTGCCATAGTTACTGTCGTGTTTTAGTAGGTATGCAAGCGTTTTTGTATCCGTAAGGTCATTAATCGCAACAATCTCTAGGTCGGACCTTTCGAAAGCGATTTTAAATGCATTACGACCAATACGGCCAAATCCATTAATCGCTAGTTTTGTTTGGCTCATGAATATTACCACTCCTTATATAAGCATTAGCGTATCTATAAAATAGTATATACTGCCGCGGTCGTATCTGCAAAAAAAGAAGCCCCAGGAGCCAGCGCGATAAACTCAGCGCCGGCCCCCGGGTGTCGGGGTGATGAACGTGTGGCCATTTTCGGCTTAAGATGTCAGTATTCAACCTATATATTACCTAGGTGTCGGGGACAAAATTCTCGTTCACCGCCTTGCGGGCAATTTTAGCTCTGTTCACAAACCATGTCAATCACCGTATACTTATACCTATCATGCTAAAGAAGCAACTCATCGATAAAGCACAGCCACACTATGAGGAAAATCAGGTCCTTGAGCTTGATCATGCCGTTGATGTCGCAACGAAAGCGCACCGTGGTCAAAAACGTAAAAGTGGCGAAGCCTACATTACTCACCCGCTCGCGGTTGCAAGTACACTGATTGACTGGGGTATGGATATCGACAGTGTCCTTGCAGGCGTGTTGCACGACACGGTTGAAGATACTAATATCACACTCCCTGAAATCGAAACACTTTTTGGCCGTGACGTCGCGTTCCTGGTTGACGGTGTGACGAAAGTGTCTCAAGCACGTGCAGGTATGCAAGACCTCGAAAACTATTTGCCACAAACAAAGGACAACCTTTCAAAACTCCTCATTGCGGTCGGCCAAGACGTTCGAGTTATTATCATCAAGCTCGCCGACCGGCTCCACAACATGTCGACGCTTCAGTATATGAGCAAGGAAAAACAGAAAAAGATCGCCCGTGAATCGCTAGAGGTCTTTGCTCCAATGGCCGACCGCCTTGGTATGGGACGTGTCCGTATGCAACTCGAGGAACTTGCCTTTAGTTACCTTGAGCCAGTTGAATATAAAAAGCTTCAAAACCTCATGAAAAAACGGCTTGGCAGAAGCACCCGTAAGCTCGGCGTTGTACGAGCTGAAGTTGAGCAAGAACTCAAAAAACAAGGCGTTAGCGCAGAGATTAATGGCCGTGTGAAAAGTATGTACAGTCTCAATCGCAAGCTCAAAAAAGTTGACGGCAACATTGATGACGTCTATGACCTTATGGCTCTCCGTATCGTCGTTGAAACGAAAGAAGACTGTTACCGCGTGCTCGGTATTCTCCACGCCCTCTATCAGCCGATGATTAGTCGTATTAAGGACTACATTGCAATTCCAAAACCAAATGGCTACCAGAGCCTCCATACGACAGTGATTACTCCAACGAAACAAATTGTTGAGTTTCAGATTCGCACCTACGAGATGCATAACTATGCTGAACGCGGACTTGCTGCAAGTTTCCATTACCACGATCAAAAAGATTCTAAGACCTACGTGAAAAATCGGGCAGCCGCTGCTTTACCTGCCCACTTGCAGTGGATCAATCAGCTCCAAGAGATTGCAACAAAGCTTGGTAATAACGAAGAGATCTCACAAGACCAACTGCGCGTTGATTTGTTCGGGAATCGTATATTCGTGTATTCGCCAAAAGGAGATATTTTTAACTTGCCCGAAGGCGCTTTGCCGCTCGATTTTGCCTTCCTAGTCCATAGCGATATTGCAAAACACGCCTATAGCTTCAGGGTGAACGGTAATATACATCCCTTCGACAAGATACTCCATAACGGTGACGTCGTTGAAATTGTGACTCGTAAACTTTCTCAACCAAAGCAGGCGTGGCAAGATCTCGTGACGACCACCCATGCCCGCAACAAACTCCGTATGCAGCTCAAACAGCTTGGTGTCATTAGCAGTATCACAAGCGCCGCAAATATTATCCGTCAAAAGACGATGCGTCGTAAAAAAACATCATGACGGATCTCATTGTTGCCATCTCACATACCAATGACGGCAATATGTATATTCCCACGGATAAAGAAAACACATCCGTAATAAAAAATCGACAAACTTTTCTCCGTACAATTGGGATCGAAATGGATCAAACAACTCGCGTCGATATATCATACGAGGGTACGAACTATCGTCGTTATCGTGAGGTACGTTTGAATGATCGCGGAAAAGGAATGCAAGGAAGTGACATAGAAAGCGCCGATGCTCTTATTACCCGAGATGTTGACCACGCCCTCTTTCTGCCGCTTGCCGATTGTATCGGGACTGTTATATTTGATCCGCGACAAAAAGTCTTTATGCTATCTCATGTTGGTCGACATAGCCTAGAACAAGACGGCGCCTATGCGTCAGTAAAGCACTTCGTTGATACCTACCAGTCTCATCCTGGGAACCTTAAGCTATGGTTAACTGCAGCTCCAGGTCGACAAAGCTACCCACTGTGGGCTTTTAATAATCGTGACTTTAAAGAAGTTGTGTTTGAGCAGTTACATCGTGCCGGTATTAAAGACGAGAATATCGTTGACGATACATCGGATAGCTCAACAGACGAACGATTCTTTTCACATAGTGAGTTTCTTGCGGGCAGACGACCAACTGACGGCCGTTACGCAATCGTTGCAATGATGAAGAACTAAAGTGTTTTTAAAAGGTTATGATCGATAATATACTGTATGCCTACTTGATTTGAAGCTTCTATTCCCGTAATATCCTCAATTTTCATCCACCGAAAATGATCGTGTTCCCAACTAATAGTAACGCCTGGCTTCACATCCGTTAATTTTACGCCATATATAATTCGGTTTATGATCGCGTCCTGAAACTTGATATCTTTCATTTCATACAGTTTCATTAACTGATCTGGCCTGATCACGAGTCCCGTCTCTTCCATCACCTCACGCGTCGCCCCAATTGCCAGTTCCTCGTCTGGCTCAACAATGCCCCCAGGCAAGTCTGGTGACAAAGCAGACCAGGGATGCGTACTGCTTCGACGAAGCACCAGTACATTGTCATCACCATCGACGATAAGTATCTTAGCTGACTTGTATATTTTCTTCATGTCTTTTCCCGCTTCTTTGCGGGAGAGTTTATTTTTTATTCCAGCGTTCAATTGCCTCATGAATGATAGCCTTTGCTTCATCCACATCTCCCCAGCCCTTGACGATAGTACTACCCGGTTTTTTAAGATCTTTGTAATGCGTAAAGTGATGCTCAATTTGGTCAAGTTTCTGCCTTGGAAGATCAGCAAGCGTATTGATTGCATTGCCCGTCTGACGATCGTCTACTGGTACGACAACAATCTTATCGTCAATTTCGCCGTCATCTTCAAACTTCATTACGCCGATCACTTTTCCTTCTAGAAAAATTCCCGTTGTCAGTGGCTGATCGGTAATAACAAGCGCATCTAATTCATCGCCATCTTCATCGAGTGTTTGTGGGATAAAACCGTAGTTTGTTGGTTTTGCAAAAATAACTGGCTCGACGCGGTCAAGCTGAAAAACCGCTAAATCACGATTCCACTCAATCTTTTGATTGCTTCCTGTTGGGATTTCAATAACGACGTTAATAACGCCTCCATCGACGTCTCCAGGTGTCAAAATTGTATTAAAATCAGCCATATGAGTCTCCTTTATGATATTCGTTATCCTTATTTTATCAGATAGATACCAAACAGGATATAATCATAGTAATATGTCATCAAACCCAAAACTGCTTCTGCCAAGTGTTTATGTCAGCGATGCCGCTAAACACATACGGGCAGCCGAAAAACGCGTTTCATTTCTATCAATGATCGTCACGGATGACCCTTCAACTGATGAACTTATCGATGCGCTGTCTGAAGCCGCCGAACGTGGCGTTGATGTTGAAGCAGCTGCTGACGTCTTCACGTATAGTGAGCTTGGTGGCTTGTTCTTACCTACTCAGTACCGTACCAAGCAGTCACGTGCCACAAACCGTATGGGTAAGCGGCTCAACAAGAGTGGCGTCAAATTCACCTGGCTTGGAAGGTCACACGCCACGATTGTCAGCGGCCGTACGCACATTAAATGGTGTGTTGTGGATGATACCGTCTATTCATTTGGCGGCGTCAACATGTATACAGAGGGTATCGAAAACATCGACTATATGTTTAAGATCGAAGACGGTGAGCTTGCAACTAAACTCATTGATGAGTATCACCGTCTCGCTCGCGCGGATGCTGGTAGCTACGCATACAGGAGCCATAGCTTTCAACATGGCAATGATACAGTACTCATTGACGGTGGGTTTTTTGGAGATTCGATCATTTACAGACGAGTCTGCAAACTAGCAGCAGATGCCAAGCATATTACATTGGTGTCTCAGTACTGTCCGACAGGTAAGTTATCTCGCCTCCTTAAAGAAACAAAGTCGACTCTCTACTTCAACCCACCCAGCAATGCAGTGATGTTAAATAAATTCGTTATTAAGGTGGGAATGTTTCTTACTGGGCATAAGACAAAATACAAAAAGTCAGCCTACCTTCACGCTAAATTTATTATTTTTGATATGAACGATGGTCGCCGCATTGCTATCACTGGCTCTCATAACTTTGTGAATGCCGGAGTACTCCTTGGTACAAGGGAAATTGCGCTACAAACAGAAAACCCCCAGACGATTGCTCAGCTGGAGGTATTTCTTAAAGACTATATCGTTTAGGCGCGGGCAAGTTCGTCGATATATTCGCGAATAGCGAGCGCTGCGCTCGCACCCTCACCAACAGCACTGGCAATTTGCATTGTTGCACCACTGCGCACATCGCCGCTTGCAAAAATACCCTTGATGTTCGTCTCAAGGTGAGCATTTGTCTTCACAAGGCCTTGTTCATCAAGCTCAATATCACTGCCAGCTAAAAACTGTGTATTTGGCTTCAAGCCTACGAATACGAATACACCATCCGTTTCAAATGCTGTTGGTTGGCCGTCTTTTGTGGCTTTTACGGAGGTTACTTTGCCATCGACTGCCACGATTTCATCCGTTGTTGTACCTAAATGAACAGTAATTTTTCCCTCTTTGACGAACTCATCGAGGTCATGTTGCAACACATCGCTAGCCTTTATGCTACTGCGGACCAAAAGATCAATATGAGTCGTAAATCGAGTGAGGAAAATTGCTTCCTGAACAGCTGAGTTACCGCCACCCACAACAACGAGTCGCTTCTCACGGTAGAAGGCACCGTCACAGGTTGCACAGTAATGAACGCCTCGGCCGTAATAATCAGCCTCGCCAGGAACACCAATTTTATTGTAATCACTACCTGTTGCAATCAAAACTGATTTTGCGCGCACATCAACACCATCAACAGTCACTACTTTTATATCACCCTCAGTTTTAATTGCTGTTACGTCACCAAATTCGATATGAGCGCCGAATCGTTCTGCTTGTTTCTCGAGATAGCCAGCGAGCGTTAGTCCTTCAATACCATCGGGGAAACCAGGGTAGTTATCGACTTTATCGGTGACGGCCGCAAGCCCACCAATCGCGCCCTTTTCATACACAACAGTATCAATATCTTCACGAGTTGTATAAATAGCTGCGCTCAGACTACTTGGCCCAGCACCAATCATAATGACGTCTCTAATCTCTTCGTTCACGTTATTTCTTTCTGTTGATTATCTTAACTATAGTATATATAGCGTAAGCAGCATTTTCAATACGCTATATGTTGTATTATTGTGTCGCTGCCGAGTTATCAATCTTATTAATCTTTACAATGAATTGTAACGGTGCATTAGCAGGAATAATACCTGATCCAGTAGCACCATAGGCAAGGTCAGACGGGATGCTGAGACGCACGACGCTTCCTACTTTTATACCAGTCAGCCCCTGAGCCCAGCCCTTAATGACACCACTCAGTGGAAATGTAATTGGCGCATCATCTTTTGCATCCTTCTTTTTACTACTATCAAAGATCTTGCTGTCAGACGTCCAGCCAAAATAGCTCGAGTTGATAGAGTCAGTCGCCTTTACGGTATCGCCCGTTCCCTGGACTAGCGTGTCGACCTTGAGTGATGTAATTGACGCTGGGTCAAAACTTGTAGCGGTGTAGCTATCGAAGCCTTCCGAGTTATCCGCGTTTGCCTGTGCAGAAGCGAGTTGTTGCTTAGCAGTAGCAACTTGTTGCGCTGCTGCATTTTTGGTTGCCTGGGCTTGATCCTGTGTGGAGTTATTGTTAGCTAAAATAATAACTGCAAACGAGCCAATTGTTCCGACAGTCATTACAATCGCTATAATCCAAATGCCTATTCGTTGGGCACGGTCATTACTTGCCATATTCTACCTCTTTCAGTCTTATCTCTTAGTTCCTATTATACCAAACTAATTCGCTTCAGTCGGTCCGTAATAGGCAGTATCTTTCATGCGTCTGTTACGCCAGATTTTCAATGCATGTCCAAATGGAAGTATATCCGAATACCCAACAAAATCCGCAGCTAGTCTGATAAGTGACGCTAGCCCACCGCTCAAGCGAATTGATCTCCATTCAAAAACTGCCCACGCTTCATCAACCGGCACAACGACGGGTGGAAGCTTTGCGCTATAGGGAGCCGGTGTCCTGTGTTTACTAAACTCCGTAATCGCATGCGCGACATAAACTGCATCACGGACCGCCGTCTGCGCCAGTCCGCTATAGGCTGTCGCCGCGTTATCACCAATAACGTATATATCTTTTTCCAGGCGGAGATAGTCATCAACGACTACTTTACCGTTCTTGGCTAAGCTAAATGACGCCTCGTTGGCTTTATAAAATGGATTATTTGCTACACCCGATGTCCATATAACAGTACTACTCTCGAGAGGTTGACCACTCACCATAAGACCTTCAGCCGTTGCAGACTCGACAGCTTTACCAACTTGAACATTAATACCTAACTTTTGTAGTCGCTTTGTCGCCTTGGCACTTGTCGCTTCACTCATTTTTGGAAGCACACGTGGCGCAGCTTCAATGAGATCGATCTCAAGTTTTTGGTCAGTAAGTTTATAATGCTTACGAAGATCCTTCAGATAGTTCATCAGTGCCGCAGAAAGCTCGATACCAGTTGGACCTGCGCCAACAATCACGTAATGTGCGTCAAGTTTACCACCTACCATGAATTCGCTATGGAGCTTGTCGTGCAGACGTTTAATTTCACTCGCAGACTTAATACCGTACGCAAACTGATCAAGGCCCGGTATGCCAAAATACGTTGTGACCGCACCAAGTGCCATAATAAGTGTTTCGTAGTCATAACCTAGGCCAGATTCACCAAGGAGTCGTCGCTGCGTCTTATCAATAGCCAGTATTGTATCTGTCACAACTGTGACATTGTTGATGTGATCAAAAATTTCAGTCAGTGGTACCCAAACCTGTTTACGCGTATAACCTGTCGCAACCCGATAAAGCCCGGGGTAGTACTGAAAATCAGAATTGTTAGTGATAATCGTAATATTATTTTTTTTATTTTTGGCGAGGAGTAGTGCGGCTTTTACACCACCAAAGCCACTACCAACGATTGTTATATTCATTGTTTAAAATCCATTTATAGTTGATCTGCGTGTCTCAGTTTTGCTTGAGTCGCAAGCGTCGCAGCAACAACAATAGCAAGATATACAAGCCCAACGGTGCACGTTTCCAACATATGCGTAGGTCGTGTGATGATCAAGTAACTGCCACTAAGTACTGTGCCAGCAATCAGTCCATAACTTGCCTTCATAACTTTTTTTATTGGCTTAAAATAAAGGTAACTAGAAAGAGCAATGCTCGATAGGGCGATAATGACGTGAAGTAATACTACCATTAGCACTTACTATACAGTTAGATGAGGAGATTATCAATCGAAATCATGATGCTAAAAACAAGCGTCACAATCAACGAAAAATGAAACATTGAACGAGCCCACTTGTCGCTATGCGTCGTTTTAAATCCCCGTAGGCCCAATCTAAACCACAGTACGCCCATTAGCAACATCACACACAGATAGGTAATACCGGCATATCCTGATACAGCAAGGCACACCGCAGCCACCGTAAAAGCTAAAATGTACCACATCATTACTCTCTTTGTCGCAGCAACGGATCGTGCGACTGTAATAACTGGTATGCCCGCTGCCTCATATTCCTTACGCCTATATATAGCAATCGCGTAAAAATGAGGCATTTGCCAGAAAAAGACGATCAGGAAAAGGAGAATCGCCCCAAAATCAAAGGCACCCATCACTGCAACGTATCCAGCAACTGGCGGCAACGCCCCAGGAATAGCACCAATCAGCGTACCATGATACGAGTTTCGCTTTGCAACCGCATATATAGCAACGTAAAAAACATACGCAACGACACCAACAACGAGAGTCACACTATTTGTATAGAGCGTGAGTACCGTAAAGCCGAGCGAGCCGAGTAATGCGGCAAAAACGAGTGCCGAATACCTTGTTACCTCACCTGTCACGAGCGCTCTTTTTTTCGTCCGCTCCATCTTTTTATCGATATCTTTGTCAATAAAATTATTTACCACGCAGGCCGATGCAATAACGAGAGCCGTCCCGATGGTCACTGCCAAAAATGTCGTGAGAACAAAATGCCCTTTAGCCGCCAGCAAGTAGCCTGCAATAACGGTGAGAAGGTTACCTCGAACGATTCCTGGTTTGGTCATATGATAATACGTTTTTAATAGATGAAGAAGTCGCACAAGCACTATATCCCCTCGTGATCATGAAGATATTGGTTTTGCTCCTGTGGTGTGTAGCGGAGCATGCTGTAATTGAGATTATTCATGATCCAAATCGAGCCACCAACGACGATGCATATAACAATAAAGGCTAAAAAGAATGTTGCAATTTTCCACCTTGCTCCACTACCACTTCCGATGTGCAAGAAGAAGATGAGCTGAATAGCCAACTGAATAACAGCAAGACCAACAATCGTGACAATCAGCCCCATCGTTGGAAGTGCGTGATGTTCAACCATCAAAAATGCGACTGCCGTCAGGACTATAGAGACGATAAACCCGATGCTATATGACCTCACCGCTGACGACATACTATAGTACCCCCATTAAATAAACGATCGTGAAAATACAGATCCAAATGATATCAAGGAAATGCCAGAATAGACCCAGAAGTGCCAGTCGCCCCACGTCCATTGATTTTAAACCGCCTTTTGCAATCCGAATCATCATCACAATCATCCAGAGCAGCCCAACACTAATGTGTGCACCGTGAGTTCCGACAAGCGTGAAGAAAGCCGATAAGAATCCGCTTCGCTGCCAGCTATTGCCGTCAGCTACAAGATGAGCAAATTCCGTTAGCTCCATCGTGACAAACGACAGTCCTAAAATAAACGTCACAACAAGCCAGCCAATTGTTCGTGATTTATAGCCAGCCCGGGCCGATAGTACAGCCATACCAATAGTGAAGCTACTCGTAAGAAGCAAAAATGTTTCAATAAATACATATGGTAAATCGAATAACTGTCTGCTCGATGGACCACCAAACGTATTACCGTGGAGCACTGCATAGGTCGCAAAGAGTGTGGCAAATAAAACACAGTCGGTCATAATGTAGATCCAGAATCCAAGGGTCTTCGTGCTTGATTCTTGCCCTACACGCTTCATATCAGTTGCCATATTACGCACCTCCCCCAGCCGTCTCGATCATCCGCACTTCATGCGCTGAGATCACTTCGTCATTATCATCACTCGTTAAGCGAATAATAAGGACGATAATAACGCCCACTAAGCCAACAAGCGCCAGCCAAAAGATATGCCAAATAAGTCCAAATCCAACAAGTAATGCAAAGAGTCCAATAATCACGCCTAGCCCGCTGTTTTTTGGTATGCTTATTGACTCATAGGTTGGCTCAGACACAACCTTGTTTTTCTTCATCTCCCAAAACGCGTCTCGTGTGCTCACAACTAGAATCGTAGCAAAGTTATATTCTGGTGGTGGTGTTGCCGTCGCCCACTCAAGTGTTCGTCCATTCCACGGATCAGTCCCGACCATGTTTTCTTTGCGCTTTATAATGCTCACCGTTACCTGTAGGAGCTGCATGGCGACACCTGCGCATATGAGAAGTGCTCCGATACCAGCAACAATAAATAGTCCCTGCCAGCCAAGACTTGCATCGTAGTGATCAAGTCGTCTCGTCGCACCCATAAAGCCTAAGATGTAGAGTGGGATAAATGCGAGTAAAAAGCCGACAAGCCATAGCCAAAACGCATAGCGACCAAGACGTTCGTTAAGCGTAAATCCGGTGAACTTTGGGAACCAATAGGTAAATGCGGCAAATGCGCCGAACACAACTCCTCCAATAATCATGTTATGAAAGTGGGCCACAAGAAAGAGGCTATTATGAAACTGGAAATCAGCTGCTGGCACCGACATCAATACTCCCGTCATTCCACCGATTGTAAAGGTCGTCACGAAGCCCATAAACCATAGCATCGGTGTTGTAAATCTGATTCGTCCTCGATACATAGTAAATATCCAGTTAAATACCTTCACTCCTGTCGGTATGGCAATCACCATTGTCATAATGCCAAAGAATGTATTAACGTCTGCACCAGCACCCATTGTAAAGAAATGATGGAGCCATACCGTAAATGACAAAATGGTTATAGCGATAAGAGCCACGACCATCGATGTATAGCCAAATAGCTTTTTGCCTGAAAAAACCGGTACAATCTCGGAAAAAATACCAAACGCTGGCAGCACAAGAATATAGACTTCAGGATGTCCCCACGCCCATATAAGATTAATATACATCATTGGGTTACCACCGCCGCCGGATGTAAAGAAGTGCATACCCATCAGCCGATCAAGCGAAAGCATGCCAAGTGTACCCGTAAGAATCGGGAAAGCAAACATCACAAGGGACATACTACAAAGGACGCTCCAAATAAATACTGGCATTTTCATCAGCGTCATACCAGGCGCACGTTTTTTAATGATTGTGACGAAGAAATTAATACCCGACATGAGACTTCCAATACCAGCAATTTGCAGGCTCCATATCCAGTAGTCAACACCGACGCCTGGGCTGTATTGCAGCTCAGAAAGCGGCGGGTATGCGAGCCAGCCTGTCGCTGCAAATTCACCCACAACAAGCGGCGCATTAATAAGTAACATGCCGACCGCAAATAACCAAAAACTGACTGAATTCATAAATGGAAAAGCGACGTCTCGTGCTCCAATTTGCTGTGGCACGATGAGATTGAGGACACCAAAGATAATCCCCATGGCGACAAAGAAAATCATAATTGTGCCGTGTGCCGAGAAAATCTGTTGGAAGTGATCTGAGCTTAATATCCCTTGTGAATTTCCAACAGAAGTCGCTTGTTGCGTCCTAATAAGTAGCACATCGGCAAGGCCACGAAGAAGCATAATAACCGCCACAACGATGTACATCACACCGATCTTTTTTGGATCAAGCGACGTCATCCATTTCCATAGCCACTTCCAACGTTTGAAATACGTCAGACCAACCGCAGCCAGCACCAGCGCACCGACCATGGCGTATCCTGCACCAGCCATGAGTGGATCATGGACAAATGCACTTGGCGTGAGTCCCCCTAACAAAAAGTCCATCATTACATACTTATCCCACTACCGTCGTCCGGCATCATGTACTTCATTATAATATTATTATATAGGCCACTTGCTACGGATCCATAATTTTTAGGCGGCATATCTTTGCTTGGAAGTGCAAGTGCCGTATAGGTGACGTCACCAAGCGTGTCCGCACTTTGCTTGGCGGTCTTTACCCAATTATTAAAGTTGGTGTTTGTCATTGATTCGACATTAAAGGTCATCCCAGCAAACCCCTCACCACTTATGTTTGCTGATGAGCCTCGATATGTGCCAACGCCATCGGCCATGAGCTGAAGTTGCGTCGACATGCCACTCATGGCATATACTTGACCACCCAAATTAGGAATCCAAAATGAGTTCATTGGCGCATCGGATGTAATGTCAAAGTGAATCGGCGTCTTCTCTGGAATTGGAAGATAATTAAGACTTGCGACCCCAAGGTCTGGATAAATGAACAGCCATTTCCACTGAAGCGACACAACCTGAACATTAAGCGCCTTCGTTGTTGAGCTAATTGCTTTATACGGGTCCAGTTCATGTGTTGACTGCCACGTAATAATGCCGAGAATAACGATAATCGTCGCCGGAATTCCCCACCATAAGCCTTCAAGCAGTCGATTGCTACCGACATCTGGCGTGTATGTTGCCTTAGAATTCCCTTCGCGGTATTTCCATGCGATCGAAAAAAGAAGAATGAACACAGGTATAACAACAAACAGACCGAGTAATGTCGTAATGATAATGAGTGTCTTTTCTTTGCTGGCTATCAAGCCTGCTGGCGCAAGGACCGCTAAATTATGCCCGTTCATAAGCACTACAAAGATACCACTAAGCGCAATGAGTGCGATCAAGCTAAGAATTACCTTCTTCAATAGTGTCCTATGTTTATGCGTAGAAGTTGCCATAAGTACTATCCCTATCTTACACCAATAGTAAGTGAACACCTACGTGTTAACACCTGATTCGTACGTTATAATAAAGCCATGCTTGATCACCATATACAACGTTCTATCGTCTACACACTTGCCTTTGCGCCAAGTATGCGTTTTAGTGAGTTACAGCCAGATGATGTTGATAGTAAGCTCTTTACGTATCACCTTAAAAAGGTCATCCATGCTGGGTATATCACAAAATATGATGACGGCAGTTATGCCTTAACGCCGGAAGGTCGCCGCATTGGCAAAACTGTCCTTAAAAAAGATCGCCTCATGGACCAAGCCTATTCCATCTTGCTGCTTGCTGTTCGTCGTTCGAGCGATCATGCCTGGCTACTCTATACGCGCAGTACTCACCCCCTCATAGGACTCACCGGTTTTATGCAGGCACTTCCAAATGCCGATGAAGCTGTCGCAGAAACTGCCCACTTGGTATGCTTAGATAAAACTGGCCTTCATGGTGACTTTCAGGTTGTCGGTGGTGGTTACCTACGTGTCTTTGATGCGGATGAACTTGAAAGTTTTACGCATTTTACGCTTCTGGTGTGTGATGATGCCAAGGGTGACCTAAAGGAGCACGACGATTTTGGTACATACTCATGGGTTAAAAATCCTGACTTTTCTGCACCGTCAATGCTTCCAACAGCGAAGATTCTGAGCGACCTTACTCTATCGCGCAATACCCCATTTGTTGAAAAAACCTACACACTTTAAGCTTCAATACTTGCATAGGCCGCTTCCATGGCCTGGTATGCACTATCCGTCGCGTCACGGCGCCAGGCCTGTAGTGCGTCACTATCACGATTTGCAAACTGAGCGACCGAAGGACGAGCACCATGTGTCAATGTATCCGTACGAGAAAGGCGTATGGCACGCTGAGCATTATTACGTACTCCAAGCTTCACGTCGTAAAGCACGGCACCTTCGCTGATTGGGCCCATGCCTATACTAGCTATGCTCGATGCAACGTTTCCCATCGCACGGCCAAGCTTTGCTTGTTGCGGTCTTCGAACCCGACGCTCAACGTGAGCCTGCGTTACCGCTGAAGCAAGTACACTCACTTCGTCGAGACGACTGACTATTTTTTCAATTAGTGCAACCTGAGATAAATAGTTACCATTTTCATCAAGCATTGTTTCGAGCTCGAGATGTCGCCTCATCCCTTCAAAGCTTTGGCCATACTGATACCAACTCGCGTTAAGGAGGCTCGCCGCAAACATATCACTTGCATACTGTAGGTCAGTTGGTGATTCGAGTACTGGAAGTAACGCCTTCATAACGTCGATTCCTTTTAACTGGTCTTCAAGCAGCAACGTACCGGTAGGTAAATCGTGCAGCCTGTCTCGCTCAACGCTGTCGCGTGTCTTTAGTGGCACGTAGTCGCGTCCGTTAGTTGTTAGGTGCTCCGTTGGGAGGTCTAAAATTTTGGGTGGGTGTTCTTTACTCATAGAGCTAGTATCGCTCTATTTCTTAGATAGTACAGTGAACATAATTTCACTAAAGAACAGTTGCGTGTGTTTTTTCAGTTACAACACCGACAATCACCGCGATAGTCTCATCAACATCTGAGCTGGCAAGCGTCTTTTGATACGACGTCAGTTGCACACGTATGGTTACATTCTTTGTCTCAAGTGTGGCGTCTTGATATATATCAAGTGGCGTCACATCAACTAACAGTTCGGTATTTTTGATTGCTGTTTTTGCCGCACTCATAATTGAATCGTAGCTTATGTTTTTATTCACTTGGAAACAAATATCTCGCGATGTTCCAGGGAAACGACTGAGTGGGCTATAGGTATGGCCAGTCTTTAAAGTCGCCTCATATAGGCCATGTGCATCAATTTCAAATCCAGCGCTAGAAACAGGAAGTTTGAAGGCTCGTGATGTTGTGTTCGTATATTCGCCAACAATCCCAAGGTAGACACCCGAATTCTTTTCTTTTACCATCGCACTGCGTCTATATTCAAATGGAGCACTAATACTATAGCCCGGCGCAGTCTCCATCGCACTGTATTCGAGTTCAAGACCAAGCATGTCAGCAACATAGTCAAGGTATTTCTTCGCATCGTAGTATGCGGCCGTTTTCTTTGTTTTGCGTGACGTTATTGTCAGCGCAAGAAGCGTATCTTCAATTGGCACCTGCTCCTCGTCAAGTCCACGTATCTTTTGATGCGTCTTATTGAGTTCAAAGAGTGCGAACTGTTCGTAGCCTTGCTTTGCGTTACTGTTTACAACGTTTAAAAGACTCGGTGTGAGTGATTGACGATAGTATTGAAGGTCTGGACTAATTGAATTTATAATTTGGTATGACCCTTCAACGCTTTGGCCAGCTTTCTTCATAAGATCTCCGTGCACAAAACTATATGTCAGTACTTCGTTTGCACCAGCGCGAACCAGTAGTCTGCGTACTTGCTGACGAAGTTCATCAAAGCCACTTGGACGAACGGCAGTAAAGTCTCGCGTAGCAAGCGTAGGGGCAATTTCGTCAAATCCTTTAATACGTCCAATTTCTTCAACAATATCTTCTGGAATATGTATATCGGCTCGCCAATATGGCGGAGCTACAAAAAGTTCAGTAGCAGACTTTTCAACAACCGCAAATTCAACTGATTCAAGCGTAGAGCGTATATCTTTCAAGCTATATGATGTACCGAGTACCGCATTGATAAACTCTGCTGAGATATTTAGATTTACGGGTGCTGGGCTCTCACTAACTGAAACAGCCACATCACTGACGCGTTTTGCACCGGCCCACTGCTCGATAAGTTCTACTGCATCGGCAAGCACTGGCGCAGCAAGGTCGGCTGGCTGACCTTTCGTAAACCTGGTAATCGCTTCACTAAATATACCGTGGCGCATCTGTGTTGAACGTAGCTTATATAGGTTAAACGTGGCGCTTTCAATAATAATATTCTTCGTATCCTTATCGATAACTGTATTAGCGCCGCCCATCGCACCGGCAAGCCCAATAGCCGTTTCCCCCGCTGCAATCACAATATCGTCAGGTGTCAATTCAACCGTGCGTCCATCAAGAAGTTCTAACAGTTCCTTGTCCTTGCCTACCCGTACACGAATATCTGCTTCGCCACCAGAAAGTGCAACGAGCTTATCATAATCAAACGCATGCAGTGGTTGACCCGTCAGCATCATCAAATAATTCGTCACATCGACGACTGCGTTAATCGGTCGCACACCGACACGCGAAAGAAGTGTCTGAATTTCAAGAGGGGAGTGACGATCGGCTGACGCACCTGAAAGAACAACCGATAGATACTTGGCTGAAAGTGAGGGATCTTCAATCGTAATTTTTGGTGTAGCAATGTCACCATTCTTATCGCCATATGTCGGCTCTGTGTTTGCAAGCCACTCCGGCGTGACAAACGTCTTTCCAAGTATGGCTGCGACTTCCCTCGCAAATCCAATAATACCAAACGTATCAGGACGGTGCGTTAATGATTTGTTTTCAATATCAAGTAAGTAATCATCGAGTCCATATACGGTTGCAAGTGACGATCCAGCCGGAACCTCTTTATCAATTTCCAGAATGCCCGTGTGATCATCAAATAAGTCGAGTTCCTTGGCGCTTGCAAGCATGCCATTACTCACCGTTCCGCGAAGATTCTTTGCGGTCAGTACAAACGGCTCACTGTCGTTGTAACTTTCAGGGACAGTCGATGTTGGCGGTAGCCACGCTGCAAGCATATCAGCGTGAACATTCGGTGCGCCACATACAACCTGTACAAGTCCCTTATCATCCCGCTCCACACCCTCTACCACGCCGCCATCATCAATTTTTGTGAGATTTAAATGGTCGGTGCCTTCGAGCGGTGCACATTCAACAACTCGCACAATGAGCACGTCCTTATATTTTGGTGTCAGATCGACCACCTTCTCTATTTCAACAAGTCGTGCACCAATAAGTGTTGTTAATTCATCGATAGGCAAGTCGAAGTCAACAAATTTTTTGAGCCAGTTAACAGAAACAATCATGAAACAAACTTCCTCAGAAACGCTAATTTTCCTGATTCAAAATGACGCAGATCTTCAATTCCGTACTTCAACATGACAAGACGTTCAATGCCACCACCCCACGCAAATCCTCTATATTTTGTAGGGTCAATGTCAGCAGCCCTAAGGACATTAGGATGAATCATCCCGCAGCCAAGCATCTCAAGCCACTCACCCGGCTTACCGCCAAGGCTCGCCGGTTTTTCAATTGCAAATTCAAGCCCTGGTTCGACAAAAGGGAAGTAGCCAGGCTGAGTTTTAATCTTCAATTTCTGGCCGTAGTAAACTTCAAAGAATGAACGAAGCGTACCGAGCATCTCACTCAAATTTGCTGTCTCGCTCACAAAGACTCCTTCACACTGGTAAAACGTATGTTCATGCGTGGCGTCGACATCTTCATTACGAAACACTCGCCCGTAACTAATGCCAGCTATCTGACCACCCGCCTCTAATTTTGCCTTGCCTTCTTTTAAAATGCGATTTTGCATCGTGCTCGTATGGGCCGGTGGAATAAATCCTTCTTCAGTTCGAAACGTATCGTAGCCGTCTCGTGCTGGGTGATTTTCTGGAAAGTTCAAACTACCAAACATGTGAAAATCATCATCGATCTGCCGTGATTCGTATGCAGCAAATCCCATACGTGTGAAGATATCAATAACAACTTCCATCTCTTTGGTCAGTGGATGCTGCGTTCCCTGCTCGGTACGTAGTAGTTCAACCTGTGCAGCATTATCGTCCCACGGTGCAGTTACATCAATTGTTTCAACTGTTAAGTCTTCAAGTTGGCTCACGCGTTCCTCAATAGCAGCCTCAACTACAATCTTCAAATCATTCACTGCCTTGCCATACGCCCCACGCTCACTTGGATCAAGTGACGAGATCTTACTATAGAGTCCTCGATACTCTGGGTCTTTTAGTACAGCACGTGGATCTTGGCTTTCACCAACACGTTTTAATAGGTCATCTTGAATCTGGGCAATACCTTGCATATCTGTACGTATTATACGGCAAAACGCCAAAGTTTAAACCACCCTCTCGTTTCTCCCCCACTTACTTCAAAACTAATGTTGCAAATATTACAACATATACACAATAGGGTAGGGGACGACTATGCACTAGGCGTGCTTGGCGTTCAGAAAAATAAGCCACACAACCGCAGCAATCACAATAATAGTCACAGAAATCCACACCCAGACCATCTTAGAAGTATGTTGAGTATCCTTCATATACTCTGTGTCTTCCACTAGGTCTGGACCTTCTTTAATCGCTGCTCGTTGCTTGGCACGTTCCTGTAATTCCGCCGCTAGTCGTTCCTGTAGTTTTGATCTGTCTTCGTTTTGTCGAATAAATAATGCCATTGCCCCATTATAGCATTCATGTTTACACCATGGTGGTTGTGTTATACTATAGCCATGTTTGACATAAGGAGGAAAACACATGGCTACTAAAAAAGCTGTTACGTCAGTGAAGAAATCGACTGCCAAAAAGCCGACATCTGCTGCAAAATCAACTGCTAAAACAACAACCGTAAAAGCTGTTGTCTCAACAAAGAAAGTTTCACTACCAAGTTTAACTTTTAACGTTAACCCAATCGTAAAAGTATTAATCGCTGAGCTCGTAGGAACATTCCTATTCGCTAGTGCTGTTATCGCCGGCCAAGGTCAGCCAATTATCATTTTGTTTGCACTTGCAGGCATCATGTTCTTGTTTGCATCAATCTCGGGTGGTCACTTCAACCCAGCAATTACATTTGCTGCATGGCTCACAAAGCGCATTACTGGTCTTCGTGCCCTTGCGTATATCGTTGCTCAATTTGTTGGGGCTGGCCTCGCCTTTGCGCTTTTGAACGCATACGTTAATGCTGCTGCTCCAGCTTCACCAGCACTTGGTCAAGCCGCTGCAACGTTGTTCCACGCAAACGCAATACCAGCTGGTAAAGAATGGTTCATCTTCTTCTCAGAGCTTATTGGAACTGCTGTACTTGGTTACACCATTGCAACTGCCCTACGCTTTAAGAAAGATCGTGTTGCCGCTGCCCTCACCGTTGGTCTTGGTATCTTCGTTGCCCTACTACTTGCTGCCTCAGCCGCTGCATATGTTGGTGGAAGCGCGATCATCAACCCAGCGATTGCACTGTCACTACAAGTCGTTGACTGGAAATCATGGTGGACTCTATGGCCACTTGCCGTTTACGTTCTTGCACCAGTGCTCGGTGCTGTGATTGGATTCATCCTTCACGACATCACAAAAACAGACGACAACGAATAAATTTCGAAGTCACAATAATAAAATACCTCGTCATTTCGGCGAGGTATTTTATATGGATTGTCTTAAACCTACGACTTAGTAACAATTGCACGAATAAGATTATGTACATCGACCACTTTATCTTTATACGTCTCACCTTCTGCGTCGAGTAACTTTATGAAGAATTTTCGTAAGTACGGTGTCAAGCTTTCGATAGAGAAGTATCTTTTAGCAACCTCCTCAATCATAAAATAGTCCGGCTCGATCTTCACACCAGTTCCATATTCTGGATCAGTCGTTGAGTTCGTAAAGAAAGCAAATACGCCACCGTTCTTTAGTATTCGATAGATTTCGTCAAACACTTGTGCAGTGGTTTTCTGATCAAAGTAATGTAGAGATAGATGTGCGTAAATGATGTCGAATGATTCATCGTCAAACTCTAGTGGCTTACGTAAATCGACTACACGAGTCCTAATATGTTCGGCTACTTCCGTCGGTGCTAGACTAACCGTCTTATTCACCGTTTCAGTAAATAAGTCGGTTGCGGTGACATCGTAGCCTTTCTTCGCAAAATAAACGCTATCCTGCCCTACTCCAGTGCCTAGATCCAATAGCGAACCGTGAGGTGGAAAATATTCTATGGCTTCGGTTGCAAATATAGACGGGAGTTTAGACCAGTCTTTTTCATCATATTTCTTGTGTAGTTTCGACCAATTATTATCGCTCATCATAAATAGTACTTAGTGATCGACTCATGAAACCCAGGAGTAAACATCTCCGGAGTTTTTTGCATTTGTGACTTTAGTTCGTCCAATTCATACCATTTGATTTCCGAGACTTCCTCAAGCTGCAGTTTAAGCGGAATCGAACTGTCAACGACGCCCTCGTAGAATCGATTAAACTGGCGTATCTTTTTACCATCCCTATCCACCCTTAGTACAAAATCACCCACAAGTTTAAGGTCTGTCGACACACCAATTTCCTCGTTCATTTCTCTGTATGCAGCCTCATCCCAAGTCTCACCATCGTCAACATGGCCACTCGCGGAATTTGTCCAAAGGTTCGGATAGGATTTAGCATTACTGACTCTATGTTGCGATAGAATACGTCCATTTTCATCTCGTATCATTATTCGGACTAAACGGACATAGATACCCTTATCCCAAGCCTCTTCACGAGTACCAGCTCCAATAGGTTGATCTTTTTCGTCTACAAATATAATTCTTTCAGTCATGCCTTAACTATAGCAAAAAGCCTAGTAATTAACATTCACGTAGTCAGGTAGTTCTTGATTTGATTTGATTTGATATAAAATCGAACTCTGCCTGAGTGATGTACGCCGATAAAACTAATCATCAAAACGCGGTGGGTCGATGAGGAGCGGCTCGACAGACGAGGCATTGCCCGCGATCTTCACGACATCTTTATCAACCTTACCAAGCTCTTTATGGGCTGCGTTGAAGTGGTTCACAGTTGTGCCGAGCGAACTGCCGAGCTTTAACATAAAGCTATCAAACTTCGCAATGTGCTGCCCAAGCTTCCCTACCCGAATTTGAATATCTTTTGCCTGCTCTTCGATCTGCAAGCTGCGTAGGCCCTGTAAGACTGTTTGGAGGTATGCCATGAAGCTCGTTGGACTGACAATAATCACTTTTTTATCGCGGAAAGCATATTCAATTAAATCCCTGGCGCTTGAACCTGTTCCAACATCACCAATCAGGAGATCATAATACAGTGATTCACTGGGAATAAACATAAACGCAAAATCCATCGTGTTCTCACTCGGGCGAATATACTTGCTGGTTTCATCAATCCTGCCCTTAAGATCCGTCCTTACTTTTTTGAGTAACTCTTCTTTGTTGGCTTTGCCTTCAGCCTGAACCATACGGTTGTAGTTTTCGAGGCTGAACTTACTATCAATTGCAAGGATCTGGCCTTTATCAAGAAACACAACGGCATCAGCAATTTCACCGTTTTTGAACTTATACTGCATTTGAAAATTCTTGCTAGGCAAAATGTTATCAAGTACTGATTCGAGGTAGTACTCACCAAACACACCGCGTTGTTTCGGGTTCTGGAGCACATTTTGTAGGGTCTTGAGTTCATCGGCAACGTCAACAACTCGCCTATTAGTTTCGTCGAGCTTCGCGAGGCGCTGCGTCACGTCAGCTACAAGCTTTGCACTCTCGCTGAGCTGCTTTTGCATCGAGGTTTGCATACTGGCATTATTACGCTCCAACTTATCACCCATGGCTTGTTGCAAACTATTAATCCCGCGTGACAGTTCTGTCACGTCTGCCTTAATCATCTCAACCGAGCTACTGCCCTTAAGGTCTCGCAGGCGTTGGTTAAACATATACAGCACCACCACAAACCCAATCACAACAACCACCAAAATCAGTATAAGAATAAGCTCATTCATATCTATTAGTATAGCACTAAGACAGGCCGATAAATCGTGAACCAGCCACGATCAAGGCAACCGCAATCAACACTGGAAGTGTATTTTTATATCGGCAAATCCAGCTGATAAGAATGTAGCAAAGCCCGTACAAAATAGCGCTCGATACCACAATCTCAATTGCGCCAAGGCCCGCCGTCCAACTTGAGAGTCCCCAAAGTAACATAGCTGCTGCAACCACAATAACAATTGGTCGAAACACCCTGAGTCGGACAAATAATGCTAACGCGACAACTGCAGATAAGATCGTTGCAATATTACCGCCGATTGACTCACTATTACTGCAAACGCCCGAATTAAGCGTTGCTTTGCAGTACAGGGGGTCGATAACAAAATGACTAATCAGCGCACTGAGACCAACGTAAAGCACACCAATGGTAAGACCCGTGAGTAATACATACCACCATTCGTAGGTCGCACCAATTGCCGCTTGATCGTCAGTAATTATCACCTTTGCCATGTTCACTCCCCCGTTGTATGGCTATAGTATACCAGTCTTTTGCGTAGCTCGCAAATAATACCAACTGCTACTATATCGGTAATGCTTAGCGCTGTTTATACGTGCACCTTGAGCGACGGATGACCTTTACGAATGGCATTAATCCGTCCGCTTGCAAGTTCGCGCTTATAAATCTTATGGTGTGTATTGTGCCGAATAATCAGGCTAATGCTTGCTCCAATCCCAATAGCGATGATTGCAATCGAGATACCAACGGCGACAACCGGGAAGTCCTGTACATCCTGCCCGTTATTAATTCGTAGTGTCGCCGTATTAATAAACTCCTGGACGCGCGAATCAAATGGATACAAGACTTTTACACCGTTAAAATCAGCAAGTGCCTTGGAATAATGTCCATTATAGAAGAAGTCAATCCCCGCCTGCCACTTCTGTTGTGTCTCACTATTTGTATCAAATTGGAGCGATGAGCTCGATGCAAGTCCTTCAAAATCTGCAATATCACGGATGTAATTAAAGATACCGTCGCCTGTGCCCGAGCCATCCGCAGTATAGGTTGCTATGCCAACCACATTGCCCGCATCATCAAAAGCTGGACCGCCACTGTTACCATGACCTATCGTTGTGTCAGTTTCAATTAATTTCTTGTTACTACCAGCTGCATATTTAATTGCTGATACTTTTCCGGTCGTAAGGGTTACGGTACTATTTGTCGCCTCAACTAAACCGTTATCAGTAGCATTGCCGGGATAGCCAAGTACCATGAGGTTTGAGCCCTGCATAATATCGTTAATTGAGCCGAGTTTTGTGACTGGGTAGTTTGAGCCTACAATTTTAATGATTGCCACGTCGGATGCACGATAGCCATCAAGCCCCCAACTCGGCCCATCGACCGCATTGTAGTCACTTGCGATTAATTTTGCAGCCTTTAGGGTATCCTGAGCCGGATATACTTTACGCGCCGACGTGTCGTCAATAAGCGCCGTCACATCAGGTTCTTGGTCAGTTAAGCCCACAAGAAGGTTGTTCACACTATTGGTGGCAGCAAAACGAGCATCAGGTAGCTGATACAGTGCGTCTATTACCACACCTTCTTGTTTAGTCGCGCTCAGTCCATTTACGTCACTCGATTTTAAATTCGTCATTTCAATAAGATGCTCAAGACTTGTTGAGTCACCTTTTATATACGTTGAAATTGCATCTTGAATCACCAAACTCTTTGGATCGGCTGTCGCAACGTGACCATTTGTCGCAATATAGCCATCTTGGCTCACAAAGAAGCCTGAGCCCGAGATTCCTCCATTGCATGCGTTCGCAAGGTACGGTTTGCTATCAATCGTAATATCCATGCAGTACACGTTATATATTTTGACTACCGCCGGGCCGTAAAGCGCCGCTACTTTTTCGGAGGTCATGCTCGTTGAGTCTGCCGAGGCCGCTGCTGCACTATTTGACAACAAAATCGTATCGAGAATTGATTTATGAGCGATTTCGTTCGAGGCTGCTGCTTGGTTTTGTACAAAACTTACAAGGCGCGAAGTGTCAAAGGAGATAGATGACAGTATAGCATCGTACAGCGCACTTGTGCTTGGTGATCCTAGGCCATAATTAATCACAATAGTCACCGGATGATTGGCGATAATGCCGCTATATGATACTACTTGTGACTGCAGCTCCGATGTAAATTTTGAAGTGGCTTTGAGTTGCCATTTTGTCATCAAAAATGCGTAGGAGCCAACTCGCGTTTGCTGAGTATCAGTCGCAACAAATGAGTTGGAAGCCAGCTGGCCATCAGCAAGACTGAGATTTTGCACCGTTTCAAGTGATGGTAATTTTGATGCATTATATGTGATTTCATGATGATACGTAAGCGTCAATGAGCTCTGCGTCACAGGCGAATTAACAAGCGTTGGAGTTATATGGACAACACTGTACTGACGATTCTGCGCTAAGTCCTTGCCTATAAACACATTACCAGTTGAGGCATCGATCGCACTTGCATAAAAGCTATTCTGATCGTAATTAAGTGAATAACCAAAGCTTGACTGTACAGTTTGTATGTAGCTCTTATTGCCTCCAAATAAATCACGGACAAAACTATTACTCCCAGCGACGCTTGTGACAATCTGGTTACGATATTCAATCACAGTTCCCACAAGGAGCGCTAATGCCACGACAAGCACAATAAAGGCCCCGATGTGTCGCTTGCGGTATGGTTTGCTGTGATGATGATGCAGAGTAACTTGTTTGGACATGCTGCCGTAGGACCCACCCTTTTTATATACTCTTCACTGTAGCAGAAGACTGACGGTTTTGTCTAACCAATCAACCCTTAACTATGAGTGACACTAAAGCCCATACCGTCTGATGTAATTGTTGATGGCGAAGCGATAACATTACCTGAGCCATCTACGAGTGTGATTGGCTGTGACTTTGCGCCAGCAAGGCTTGTTGACACGCCACCAATGGTTGTCGTAGCCCCACTAAATGTGATTGTCCCGAAATTATCAAGCGGCATTAGCTGACCATTCGCATATGATGGGTCCTCTTCAATCCATTCTGCAGATGATAACGAAGATGCGTAGCTCACCGTCTGAGTAAAGGATTGGCCTGTCGTTACGTCCATAATAGAGATTGTCCACTGGCTTCCACTGCCCGAAAGCGAAGCATGAATTGCATCACCTGCACTAATAGGTATAGTCGTCACTATGTTTGCAGCCGCGGGTAACATTTCATAGAAAATTGATGTTGATGCTTTGCCTGTAGTGGCGCTCACAGTTGTATCAGTGCCAACCTGAATAAGATCACTCGCAGTGACACCACCTACGCCAATCCAGGCTGCATCACCAGATGTTGACGATCCTGTGGCTGTTGCCTGCGGGACCACCCAAGATCCAGATACGGCGCTAAAACTACCCGTTGTAGCCATATATCCAGACCAGTTAGTTGATGAATAGCCAGACGTTACTGTCGTCGTTGAAGTTGAGGTTGAGGGCGAGGTCGACGAAGACGAAGATGAGGTAGTCGTCGATGTTGGCTTCAAACTGCTCACGCTACTCGATGGGGTTGTTGTCACGACTGGTTGAGGTTTTACGACAATAGTAGGCGTGGTTGTCGTCGAAAGTGCAGGAATCGACTGCTCTGGAGTTTTTTGCGCTGATGGCAGAATCGCAACCGGCGCATCAGGCGTCGGTTGCGACTTTGAACTGGCTCCAGATGACACAAAAGAACTATGTGCACTGAGCACAATTCCAGCGACAGTTGCTGGAATTAACAAGAAACTACCGAATATAATAATCGGAAGCAACATGGTGACCTGTTTTATCAGTTTTATCAGTTTTATATTTATTTTTATCATTTTAATAGTGGCTATTAAAACTAGTGCCACTTCTTATCATAGCAAGTATTTGGCATACTGGCGTTAAAACCAATGTGTTATAAATTCAGTTGCACAAAAGAGGTTAGCACGTCATCCCATGTCTTACATATAATAACTACTGGGTTAATGGTCTGATCACGGTTCCAACTATAGTCGCCAAAAAGAATTGCCGTAATGCCACCTTCAGCGGCAATATTACAGTGCCGCACCAAATCATCAATCAAATACGTTGCGCCAATCTGACGACAAATGTCGGCCTTCGTCACAGTATTATCTGGCTCCCATATTGGCACAAAATGGACACCTTTAAAAATACCATCAAAATGTGTGCGTACCCACTCGAGGCTCGTATCTATCAAATGCCTTGGCCTGGCAGTCACAATGTAAAGATCATTGTCGCGACCCAGCTCAGTAAGTACTCGTTTTGCATCTTTTTTTACTTTGTATCCGATGGTCGACTCATGTGTATGAAACTCAGCCGCTCGGCGTTCGATTTCCTCACGGTCAATTTCTCCCCAAAGATCAACCCAGTGGTCGCTATATTCATCAACCGTCAGGTTTGTCCCATAATATATATTACTAAACTCAATAAAGGCTTCGACGTGCTCGGCTAAAACATCATCAAGATCAATTGCAATTGTTTTTCGTGACATTACAACTTATGATATACCATTTCGATCCATAAAAACAAAGAAAAAAGACGAACATACATTCGTCTTTTTTCTTGGCTGGGATTAGTGGATGTGTTTCAGGAAGAAGCTTTTTCAGAATCCATGAGTTTCTTATACTCATCGGCTAGCATATAGGTTTTCGTGTCTTGTACTCTATCGACAAATAAAATGCCATTGAGGTGATCAGTTTCGTGTTGAGCAACATGCGCAACGAATCCTTCAAGTACTTCATCGTGTTCTTTTGCGGTTTCATCAAGCCATTGCAAGCGTATTTTCTTGAAACGTGGCACCTTTGCATAAAGTGTATTGTCACCCTCTCCTGAACTCATGCAGCCTTCCCACATTTCTTCGGTGTCACCAAATGTCTCGGCGACAATAGGATTAATGAGTACCGTATTAAATGGCTCGAGATTTGGACGTGTCGGTGTCGGTTTAATACCCACCACACTTAGTGCAATTCGGATACCAATTTGTGGAGCAGCGACGCCGACGCCGTACTTTTTCTCGCGAAGCGTGAAGTACATGTTTTCAATAAGCTCTTGAATTTCATCGGAAAGGATTTCCTCTGGGCTAAGCCTTCGCATTTCTTCACGAAGGATAGGATTTCCGAAACGAGTCGCATTAAGCAGTTCTGGCATGGGTTTAGTATACCAAACAAAAAATGACGATTTCTCGCCATTTTAAGCATAATTATCTTGGCTGAGCATATGCGTCTAGTACGTAATTATAGATGGGAATGAGACAAGTAAGACACAACTCACTGATATACAACCACAGCTAGATGATTAGTTCTCATAAGCAAAAACCCCGCGTAAAGCGGTGCGGGGTTGTTGCCTCATTCACCGATAATCGCGGGGTTAACTCTTGGAATCACGAACGGGGTTACCGAACCCGGAATTGGGTTAACGATAGCGCCATCAGGAATGAACCAGTCTTCCAATATATTCGCATTAGGACGAATGATTGCTTCGGCACCAACGTGAGCACCTCGACCGACGGTTGACTGAACATGTGCGCCGTTACCGACACACGCATACCATCCAATCGTGGCGCCATCAAGCCTGACATCGTCACCGATACTTGCAGACAAATCGATATTTGATCGATTGATCAGGCATCGTTTGCCAATATCGACGTAGTCAGCGATGGTGATCGGGTGAGAAGAGTATTCATTGTCGATTGTTGTTTCGTCTCCGATCACTGTTCGCCGAGCACTGCCGTAACCACCCACATTCATTTGACCGAACATCGAGACATTGTCGCCGATGATGGCCGCCTTTATGACGGTGGTTTTTGCCTCGTAATACCCAGCGAACCAATCACTGAATGAGCTAACTTGAAAGTTGGTACCGACATGCGTTCCACCTTCAAGGATCATTCCGGCGCAACGAGCGCGTTCACCGATCGAACAGTTCTCACTGATCGTACAGTGAACAAGAAGTGAGTAATCACCCACGACGGCATTCCTGCCAATCGTAGTGCCATTACGAAGCTTCACTCTCATGCCTAGCCGAGCATTAGCCCCGATGACAGAATCGTCACCGATGACACTGTAATTGCCAATTTCGGCATTTCTGCCGATTTTAACGTTCTTCCCGATCTTGACACCTGCGCCAATTAGCGCGGTACTGCTGATTCGAGTACTTTCGCCCACCTCAAGGGAAACAATTCTTCCCTTGGTGCCGATACGCCTTATGGTAGACATATCATTCCTTTCGTAGTTGAATTTTCAAAGAGCAGTATAATTATAACATTATAATTAAGAATTGTAAATATCTTCGTATCTTTAACTATCCCACTCCCATACATCTTGGACACATTCAACAAACTTTCTAATATAGAAGGAGGAATGAAAGTGAGAACAAGATCTATGACCAACAAACAGCTCCAGGTATACGGAGCTCGTATCCGCTTGGCCTGGTTTCGGGCGGCCGAGGAACTCGGCAGTGTGACTGCTGCCTGCAAATACTACGGTATCGCCAGAAGTGAGTACTACTACTGGCACTCTCGCTGGCTGGCTGAGGGCAAAGCCCTCACATCCCTCTATGACAGACCAAAAACACCACACTCCCACGCCCGTGATGCCGATGAGGATACCGTGAGCTTGGTGATCCAACTCCGCCTCAGCCTTGGCTACGGTGAAGAAAAGCTCGCCGTGATACTGGCCCGAGACTACGAACGTACCCTGTCTCACCACGCTGTTGGCAATATCCTCCGCCGAGCCTGTCTTACCACCCCAAAACCCAGAAAACGCCGCGTACAGCGGCGTCTGAACACCTACCCCTACACACCTGGTGAACTGGGGCAAATGGACGTGAAGCACTGGAAACGCGCTGCCTACCAATATGACATTATTGATTGTGCCACCAGGATTAAATACAAACGCCTGTACCCAGGCGTGAATCCGGCCTACACGGTGGACTTCTTGGAGCATGCGACCCGCTTCTTTAGTCCGGCCTTCTCGTTCCAGTGTATCCAGACCGACAACGGGACGGAGTTTGTCTACGACCAACTTCCCCAAACCAAACCAGGTACCCTGACCGCTATGCAGCGCTGGTTAGATGCAAAAGGGATACGGCATGGCCGTATTCCACCCAGAAGTCCCCAGCTAAATGGACGGATTGAACGAGAGCATGGCGTCGACAAAGACCGCTACAAAAAGCTCACCACCAACTTCCATACCAGAGACGAGCTCCAAACCTTCCTGACGGAAGATTGCCTTGATTACAACTTCTACCGGCCGCACAGCAGGCTACGAGAATGCTACACTGGATACAAGTGTCCTATATGTTTAGGAGTGCGACCTTCGTATCTTTAACCCCTTCTGGTGTCAAAAAATAGAAGTAACGACCTAAGTCACATTTTCTGCTGTCGTATCTGGCTGGGGTTAGTGGTCGTGTTCCAGGAAGAATCTAGTTTCATTACTCAGAACTTGATACAAAACTTCGCACCTGTTCGACATCTTGGTAAAGTTGAGCATTTATTCCAGATTTGAGCGCAGTATCAATCTTAGACTGACTATCGTCAAAAAAGGCAACTTGGCTCGGTGGTATATTCAATGATTCAAGAATTGCTTCGTAGAATTTAGGGTCATTTTTTCTATACCCAATTTCTGCAGTTGAGAACACGCCATCAAATTCATTACCGAACATCACATCTCTAATATAACCAGTCCTATACTTTTCTTGTTCAGTAGCGACGTAGCATTTAAAACCATCCTTACGAGCAGAATGAATAATATCTAATAATGGATCGTTTTTAACATCTTCAGCCTTAAACCAAAAGCTTAAGAGTTCATCAGGTGTCCCATCCCACTTCCAAAAATTTGGATTTTCTGTGATGTGCTGTTTTATGTCAGCCCGACCTGTAACAAAATTGACCCATTCATTTTCGAAGAAGTGAATGAAAGGCTTTATGTCATAGCCGCGGGACTTAGTATAAATAATTGAGAATGCCTCTTCCGGCAGAGCGAGAACTCCGTCTAGATCGAAAAGAATAACTTTATCCATTAGTTAATCATTATACCAAACAAAAAATGACGATTTCTCGTCATTTTAAGCATAATCATCTTGGCTGGGATGGAGGGATTCGAACCTATCTCCCGATCTAAGGGTTCGTTGTATGTTAGCTTGAGTTGGAAGTAGTTACAAGTACAAAATCAAAGTAGAAATGGTCTGCGTGATTAGAGCAGGGGTGTGATTCAAGACTCTGTTATTTAGATGAGGCGATCAATAGCACTATGACCATCCCGCACAATTAAGGTAGCAGCCTGAAAAGCGACCGCTCCTGCATGTCGAAACAGTTCGACATGCTCACGACGTTCAATACCGCCCGCACCGATTACTTCAATGCGTGAATCGAGATGTTTACGAAATTGACTAACTTGACCCAGCGCAATCGGTCGCATAACTTCACCAGTAACACCTCCGAATCCGACCGCAAGAACGGGCTTGCCTTCGGTGTCGAAATACGTTCCATTTGGAAAGCTGTTTGAGGCAACAACAGCATCAACTGTATCGAAGGTATTAACCAATTTTGCAACCGACTCAAGCTCCGCTGGGTTACTGTAGGGTGATAACTTAAGACTAATAGGGAGTTTTGTTTCTTTAGCAACGGCTTCGACAATTTGTGACATATAGTCTGGGTTAAAACTAGCAATCGGTTCTGGTATACCACCGTCAGTTCGGACATTTGGACAACCGAGATTAATTTCTAGCATATCAACCTGTGCCGTCTCTGCCACTCCGGCAAGGCGGACATAATCAGCAAGGCTAAATCCTGCGATTGAAAGTATAAGCCGTTTATCAACGGCGTGCGCTGTATTAATCATGTCTGGCAATACATCAGTGTAATATTCAGCGCCATCGTTGGGCATTCCGAACGAGTTTAGTGCGTAACCACTATCTGCGTACCAACGTGGTTCGGCATTGCCAAGACGCGCCTCGGGTGTGATCGATCCGACAACAATAGCATCGATACCCGTTTTTGATAGTGCTTTTACGTCCTCTGGTGTTTTTGCTACACTGCATGCTGCGTTCATAATGCCCGATCCAAATTCAACTCCAGCGATTCTTGCCATATTAATCCTCCTTATTTAGTAATAGTGTACCAGCTTGACCACTATCAACAAATCATTGCGAATAGTGGTCAATCACGAACCACCATAGCCCCCGAGGGTACCTCACCGCAGGTTGCGGCAAGGCTGGTGGTTCGTGCTTGATTGGTGCAGGTTCGGACTAGGAAGCGACCGGGTAATCCGGGTGATCCTTGATCCATGCGCTGTCTCTTATAC
>DIZB01000005.1 GCA_002427805.1 Candidatus Saccharibacteria bacterium UBA6039 | reverse complement strand
AGATGTGTATAAGAGAGAAATCTCAACTTCAGTTCAGCTTGGCCAGCATTAGTTTTATACGGTCTTACGCAAATTTATGGTGAAGTGGTTGGATGGCGGCTAAATCTTCTTGCAACATGGACAATGGAAACAGCTGCACAACGTGATCTTTACCGTAAGATAATCACTCAGCTTACTCATCAAAGTATGACTTTCCATTCAAACCGTTTCGGTGGCTCGCTCGTATCTCAAACAACCAAGCTCGTTGGTTCGTTTGAACGATTTTGGGATACAGTCATCTTCCAACTGACACCGTCAATTGCGAGCATCGTAGCTGCGATCGTGATTCTCAGCTTTATATTCTGGCAATATGCAATTTTTCTTTTGATACTCACTATCGTGTTTGCAATCTGCGTCATATTTGGGTCACGTTTTCTTGCTGTTAGAAATCGTGTTGAATCGCAAGCAAGTACTGCATCTAACGGCTATGTCGCTGATGCCGTTACAAACATCCTCACAATCAAGTCTCACGGTCTTGAAGATTATGAACGCGACGAACTCGATAAGCGAACTTTCTTTTGGCGCGCAAAAAGCCTAGCATCAATGCGCGGCTTCTTAGGAGTTAGTACGCTTTATTCATCACTGATTGCAGTTGTTAACGTTGGCGCACTAGCAAGCGCAATTTGGGCGTCAGAATACCACATCATATCTATTGGTGCTGTTTACCTTTCGATTACCTATACGTTCACCGTCGCTCGACAACTCTGGGAAATGAACAGTATCATGCGAAACTACAATCGAATCATCGGTGATGCGTATGACATGACACAAATTTTAAAAGATATCCCTTCAGTGCTTGACCGTTCGAAAAAGAAGCTGGTAGTAACGAAAGCAAAAATTATATTCGACGACGTCAGCTTTGCGCATAATGGCAATAGTGACCAGTTGTTTGATAACTTCAACATCGTAATTAAGCCAGGTGAACGAGTTGGACTTGTTGGACCATCTGGCGGCGGCAAAACAACACTCACAAAACTGCTCCTTCGTTTTGATGATATTGAAAAAGGTACGATCACTATTGATGGACAAGATATATCTCAGGTAACCCAAAAAAGCCTCCGCGAGAACATCGCCTATGTGCCTCAAGAACCTATGCTTTTCCACAGGTCACTACGCGATAACATTGCCTACGGTAAAGCTGATGCCACTGATGAAGAAATTCGTCATGCAGCCGAGCAAGCAAATGCGCTCGATTTCATCAATAAATTACATGATGGTTTTGAAACACTCGTTGGTGAGCGAGGTGTAAAGCTATCTGGCGGCCAACGACAGCGTGTTGCAATCGCACGGGCAATTTTAAAGAACGCACCTATACTAGTACTCGACGAAGCCACGTCAGCACTCGACAGCGAAAGTGAAAAGCTCATTCAAGATGCGCTCGTAAAGCTCATGAAAGACCGAACGAGTATTGTCATCGCGCACCGACTCTCAACAATCGCCAAACTTGATCGTATTCTCCTACTTGATAACGGTGCAATAACCGAACAAGGTACTCACAGCGAGCTCTTAAGGCAAGGTGGTACGTATGCCAAGCTTTGGGGCCACCAATCCGGCGGTTTTATTGAAGACTAGTTAACGCTTACGTGGTTTGATATTTCGTCCACGCTGATCTTTTAATCGTGGCCGTACAGGCAGCGCTGCGCTAGAAGTGCCTGTATTACCTCTTCTCGTTTCACGATTAGGCTCAGCACTTTTTTCTTCATAGGCATCTCGTGCGTCTTCAAGTGCGACGTAGTGCGTGATGTTCTCTGACGGTCGTACCCGTACCCTGTGTCCGCCTCCAATAACAAATGGCAGTAAATGATAATAATATGGAGGAATTGTTATCCGCGCATAGTTATCGTAATAGTTCACGTGATATCTCATTGATTTACCGTTATCAACTATAGTGACGCTACCTGGTGCATTGGCCATTATTTCTTGTCGAATCTCAGTGGGTACGATATCGTGAACTGCTTGTACGTCAAGAAATGGATCAACATCATCAAATGTCGTACTTTTATAATTAAGCTCATGCATCATCGAATCAATAATGTTTTTAATTGAATAGCCTATACCCAAATCTTCTTTCGTTCTATGCTGCAAACGGCGCATTTCGGCAAGCAGCCGACGAACTTCTTTGATATTTGGCCCATGTGAACCATCAAGTTGTTTCGTAGAAAATATACTCTCTAAGATAAAACGTTGTAACTCTGCGCTTGGACGAGCTGCTTCATCAATTCTATGTCTTGTTGGCTTACCATCGAAATGGAATACCTCAACTGTACGTGGTATGCCCTGATCATCAATATATAATTTATCGGTACTTCTACTAACTCGATGCGGGACAGCCTCTTCGAGCATCTGTGTAGTCATAGCCGTCGCGCCAACAATGAGGGAGTGAGTGGCGATTTGTTTCTTACGTACTTGCTGTAAGTTGAAGGGTTCGCCTGCGAGAATAAGGGCGTCTCGATCCACAATTGTACTTTTGACAGGTATTCTTCGTTTGCCTCTTATATCAACGTAGCTCTTTCCACTCCGTGTAAAGATTTCATCAACACCAGTTGCGATGCTACGTAAAAGTTGCTCGCGTTGCTCTGGTGTCGGTGAGGTAAGCGTATACATATCAAGGCTTCGTCGCTTAGCTAGCTGTTCAAAAGCTCGAACCGCCTTATCATAACGGAGCTTTATAATATGCGCTGAATTTTGCTCCACGTCATTACGCTGCAAAGCGCCAAACATATAGTCTATGCCGGCGATAATATCTGAGTCTTTGTCAGTTGTAAGCTTACGCCAATTTTCCATACCGCCAACTGTGCTTGTGATACCATTTATTTGCCTAACAGCGACTGCAGCCATCATTTGAAGTTCAACAGCAGGTCCGTACTTTCGAGACTCTAAAAGCATTCGTGCTGAATGTGCATCGAGCGGTAGCTTTGCCGCTCGCTCTCCTAACTCCGTTAACTCATAGCCCATCAGTGCCGTGTCTGCTAAGCTACGTCTAAAGAACTGTAAGCGAACAAGCCGTTCATTCGAGCGGTCAATTTCTGTCTCACTTGGTACATCATAAAACGGGAGACTAAGAATCGAATGGCCAAATGCAGCTAACTTGAGCTGCAGTTCATCAAGTCTCATACGTTGAATTTCAGGTATGTCATACGACTGTCTATCGTCTAGCGACGGAAGTGACGGATAGTCTTTTAACTGTGCCCGTACGTATACACCTGGTTTTGTGCGTCCGACCCTCCCCCTTCTCTGGTCGGATGTTGCCCCAGATGACGGCTGGGTGAATAGCGTATTGACCCCAAATTCATCAATGCCCATCGTACGCTCGTAGCCCGAGTCAACGACAACGTCACTATCAGGAATCGTAATACTCGTCTGGCCAACAGATGTTGAAAAAATAATCTTTCCGTTTTCGTATACTACCATTACACGTCTTTGTTGATCAGGCGTTTGATCACCGTGAAGTGCAAGTAATGTGTATTTTTTACTAACTCTTCGACCAACACGAGACATGCCGCTGGAAATCTCTTTTCTACCTGGTAAAAATGCTTGAATATTTTTATCAGCTTTTGCAAAACGACTAATAACACCATCAAAATCGTCAGAATAAGATTCGATGACTTCATGTGTGACGCCCGGTATATCGATGATTGGAACATCGTGACCAAGAATCTCACTATAATGATCACTTATCTTTTGTGCATCGAGTGTAGCACTCATGACGACAAGACGTATGTTCAAGTGAATCGCAATCGCAAAAAGTGCATCCATATTGCTACTACGCTCATGGAATTCATCAATAAGAAGAACTCCGTCTTCTTGGATACCTTGGTTCATAATCTCACGCATTAGTTGCAGTCCATCGGTTACATAAAGAATGACATTATTCTTTGATGAGTCTCCCTCAACTGCAGTTTGGAATCCCACATATTCGTGCTCTCTTTCACCCAACGAGTCGGCCATATCGCTTGCTACATGATTCTTAAGTTCACGCGCCGCAAGGACGCGCGGTTGAGTGACAACAACCTGTTCGTATTTGCCGCTTTCAAATAGATACTGCGCCACATTAGTACTTTTACCGGTACCAGTTTTGGCTGTAATAATCGTCAGTGAATTCTCCGCAACTGTTTCAACGATAAGATCACGATACACGGCTACTGGATACTCAGGGCTGCCCAGTATGTATTCTTCATGAGGGTCTATGTGCGTGATTGATCCATCAGATTCTATATGAGCCTGTTGAGGGAAAGCTTTTAGCTTTGGCCGTACATCACCATGTTCATTCGTTGTTGCTTCAAGCTGGCCAGACACAGGTATCACTCCCATCTTTCGATATTTGTCCCACCCGCTTTATCTCCTTTTACTATACTCTTTTCGCGGCACGAGGCGGTATAAAAGCGTTGTTGTTTGTGCGTATTAAAATAAGCTCGCGTTATGCAAGCTTATTTTAATAGCTAGACTATTTTATTCTGATTTTTGTTCAGCGTCAGCTTTTGGAGCTTCACCATTTTCTGCAGCAACATCTTCAGCTGCTTCTGGCTCAGCATCTCCACCAGCGGCATCATTAGATGCTTGAAGGGCTGAAGGCTCGTAGACGTTTGCAATCACAAGATCCATGTCCTGTTCGTGATCCGCAAATTCAACGCCTGTAGGAAGTTTGACATCCGCAATAGTGAGTTTATCTTCATCAGTTGCAAGATCAATAATTGACATCTCGATTGACTCTGGAAGGTTAGCTGGAATCGCACGTATTTCAATGTGCTCAATAGCCTGAAGCACAACAAGTCCGGCACGCTCAGCAACACTTTCACCAAGTCCAATAAGAATAATTGGCACTTCAGTGACAATCTTTTCGTCACTCTTAATTGTGTGGAATGCAACGTGGCGAAGTGTGTGCTTCACTGGATCCATATCAATTGACTTAATAATCGCTAAGGTTTTCTTGCCATTGATTGTAAGGTCAACCGGCGAGTGCTTACCTGCACTGTGAGCAACTTTTGTTGTCTCTACAAGAGGCGATTGTGTTGAAATAGGCTCTGCGCTACCACCATAAACGACGCTTGGTACCATGCCTGTTTGACGAAGCTTTGCAACTTGTTTACCGACTGCCAAGCGCGTCTCTAATTTTAGTGAAATATTGCTCATGTGTTCTCCTTATTTAGGCCACTTTGGGCATGTTGTTCCTTTATTATACCATCTCTCGGGGTTTTATGCACCTCGTGCTAAAATAGTACGAGTATATGATTCTTGGATTCGACATTTCAACCTTTGCTGTGACTGCTGGACCATGGGCTGCCATCTTCATTGTGGCACTCATTATTTTTGCAGAATCAGGCCTTTTAATTGGCTTTTTCCTGCCTGGTGACAGCATTCTTTTTACCGTTGGATTCTTGATTCAAGGTGGCATTCACCTCCATTTCAATATTATTATTGCAATTATTATCTTCTCAATCGCTGCAATTCTAGGTGACAGCGTTGGGTACGCCTTTGGTAACAAATTGGGGCCACGACTATTTAGCCGCCCAAACTCGTTACTTTTTCGCCAAGAAAACGTCAAGCGTGCTGAAGCCTTTTTTAACACATACGGTGGCAAGACAGTTATCCTAGCAAGATTTATCCCTATTGTGCGAACCTTCACGCCAATCATTGCTGGCGTTGGTAATATGACCTACAAAAAGTTCCTATCGTTTAACCTTATAGGTGGAATCGTTTGGGCTGCAGGCGTGACCACTATTGGCTACTTGCTTGGTTCAGTCCTTACAAAAATGGGAGTCAAGATCGATGACGTTCTACTGCCTATTATTGCAATTATTCTTATTGTTTCAGTTGCTCCAGCACTTTATCATGTCTTTAAGGAAAAGAAGCAACGAGACCTCTTTGCAAAGAGCGTGAAAATGCAGTTCAAGATTTTGTTTAAGCGTAAATAGCTAAAACATCGCCTTAAGGTACTGGCCCGTAAATGATGCAGCCACCTTACTCACTTCTTCTGGCGTACCCACCGCAACAATGTTTCCGCCAGCAAGTCCACCTTCTGGGCCCATATCAATAAGATGATCAGCTGTTTTGATCACATCTAAATTATGTTCGATGATGACCATACTGTTCCCAGTATCAACGAGTTTTTGCAGAATCATAAGAAGGCGCTTGACGTCGGCACTATGGAGACCTGTTGTCGGCTCGTCTAGTATGTAGAGTGTCTTGCCAGTTGGACGGCGAGATAATTCGCTTGCAAGCTTGATACGCTGCGCTTCGCCGCCACTGAAGGTCGTGGCTGGTTGGCCGAGACGAATGTAGCCAAGACCTACTTCGACAAGTGTATCGAGCTTACGTGCAATGGCTGGAATATTTTCGAAAAACGCAGCAGCCTCTTCGACTGTCATGCTGAGTACATCACTAATCGTTGCATCTTTATATTTAATTTCGAGTGCTTCACGGTTGTAACGTTTACCCTTACAGACATCACAAGTCACATAAACATCAGGCAAGAAGTGCATTTCAATCTTGATAACGCCATCACCCTGACAGTTTTCACAGCGACCACCCTTCACGTTAAAACTAAATCGTCCGGCTTTGTAACCACGAATATTTGCTTCTGGAGTACCTGCAAATAACTCACGAATTGGCGTAAAGACGCCGGTATACGTAGCTGGGTTCGAACGAGGCGTACGGCCGATTGCAGACTGATCGATAATAATAGCTTTGTCTAGAAATTTAATGCCCTCAATGTTTTCGTGGGCACCCGGAATATCGTGTGACCGGTGAAGACGAGCTGACAGTTCCTTTGCGAGAATATCGTTAACGAGCGTGCTCTTACCTGAGCCACTGACACCACTAACAACTGTCATAACGCCAAGCGGAAAAGCAACATCTATATTCTTTAGATTATTTTCACGCGCACCTCTTACAATCAGCTGCTTGTCACGCATTACCGGACGACGCTTTTTTGGTACCTCAATTTTATCTACGCCACTTAAGTACCTGCCCGTGATACTCTTTGGATTTTTCGCAACTTCCTCAGGCGTTCCAGCAGCCACGACTTCTCCACCAGCCACACCCGCCCCTGGCCCAATATCAAGCAAATAGTCGGCATGACGAATCGTATCTTCATCGTGCTCAACCACAAGCACAGTGTTACCAAGATCGCGCAGGTGTTTCAGCGTCCCAATCAGTCGATCATTATCACGCTGGTGCAAGCCAATTGATGGCTCATCAAGTACGTAGAGAACTCCTTGAAGACCAGAGCCAATCTGGGTCGCAAGGCGAATTCGCTGTGCTTCACCACCACTCAGGGTATTGGCTGCACGAGAAAGTTCAAGGTAATTCAGGCCGACGTTACTCATAAAGCCAAGCCGCGCTTTAATTTCTTTAAAGATCTGCACGGCGATAAACTGCTCTTGGTCATTTAGTTTGAGATTGTTCTCAAAAAGATCAAGTGCTGCATCAACACCGAGGCTACAGATGTCCATAATATTAAGATCATGAACAGTCACGGCGAGAACAACTGGTTTCAAGCGAGCACCATGGCAGGCGTGGCATTCACGTTCACGCATAAAGCGTTCGATATCTTTACGCATAAATTCGCTGTCGGTTTCTTTGTGACGACGCTCCAAGTTAGGAATCACACCTTCATAGGTTGATTCATAATTACGACCCGCTCCAAGTTGCACAGTGTATTTCTGATCGCCCGTTCCATAGAGTACTTTTTCAAGATCTGCTTCTGATAATTCGGATACCGGTACCTGCACACTGAAACCATGTGCGTTTGCTACTTCGGTCAGACGTTTCATGTACCATGCATCACTGTTAACGCGGTTATAAGGCCGAATTGCACCTTCAGCAATAGTAAGATTCGGATTAAAGACAAGGCCAGGGTCAACCTCGAGGCGGCTGCCAAGGCCAGTACATACCGGGCAGGCACCTTGCGGCGCATTGAAGCTAAAGAGTCGTGGCTCGAGCTCTGGAATATCTTCATTCGGGTGATCAAGACACGCATATCGTTGGCTATACGCCGTTACGGTGTCGCTATCAACATTAAGGATTTCAACAATACCGTCGGCAATATCGAGCGCTTGCTCAACGGACTGCGTCACACGGCCAGTCATACCTTCAGCTAAGGCGATACGATCAACCACAATCTGAATCTCGTGTTTGTATTTCTTATCAAGCTCAGGGAATTCGTCGAGCGCATAGACTACACCGTCAACGCGTGCACGCGCAAAGCCTAAGCGTCGATACTGCTCGGGAATATGTGCAAACTCACCTTTTTTATCTTTCACAATTGGAGCGAGGATCATCAGCTTCGATCCAGCTTCCATCTTCATAATCTCATCAATAATGGTTTCACTTGTTCGGCGATACACCGGTTTACCACATATCGGACAATGTGGCACGCCAATACGCGCATATAAAAGTCGTAAATAGTCGTAAATTTCCGTGACAGTCGCAACAGTACTACGAGGATTACGGCTCGTCGATTTTTGATCAATACTAATTGCAGGACTAAGGCCGTCAATTTGATCAACATCAGGTTTTTCCATAAGTCCCAAAAACTGACGAGCATAACTCGAAAGACTTTCAACGTAGCGTCGCTGACCTTCAGCGTAAATAGTATCAAAAGCAAGGCTCGACTTACCCGAGCCAGAAAGACCAGTGATCACCACCAATTTATCACGTGGAATTTCCACGCTAATATTTTTTAGGTTGTGCTCGCGCGCACCAACAACTCGAATTACCTCTGACATAACCCGATTATTATACGCTATTTCACGACTTTTTTCTAGATATCATATTCATTTTGGGTAGGATTCTAATGGAGTTCGGCTGACAAATCAATTTTGCAAACTCTATAAACTGAATTTTAGCTTAAAGAGGGTCGGACCCTCGTTACGTTAAAACTCAAAATTCCGCCCATTACGATAACCGTATTGTCGTTTTTGATACTGCTTATCGTTGCACTGGAACAGACGTGGTGGTATATTTCGGAGACAATTAACTAGCGTGTGAGATTTCAAATGAAAAAAGCAATAACTATTCTCTGCATTATCGGCTCTGGCCTGATTATTTTAAGTAGTTTTGATCTTGCACATTCACTCGTTCTTTTTCTTCTTGCTGGTGTCATACCCGGCACTAACGTCGCCCTCACACCGATCGACATGATGGCGGCAAGTGCTACTGCAATTACCGTCGTCGTTCTTCGCCTTACATTGTGGCCACGTTTTGCACATGCATTCTTTTTGCAACCACCAGTTATTCGTAAAAGACGAGTATCCCGCGCAAAACGCGCCACAGCCTAGTCGAGATCCGCAGGTAACACACTCTCAGCCCATAGCTGTAATTCTTGTAATAAAAACTGTTTACTATCATCGTTCGTTTTCGATAGTCGCTGCAAAGATTTCATGAAACTTGGTAAGTCCGTCGTAATACGAGATGCTCGCCACTTCTCCCATGCGATTGACTCATCCTCGGCTAAACTTCTTGGAAAACTACGAGCTTTATAGTGAAGCAGTAGCTCCGGCAACCTATCATCTGAAAATGTTGGATGAAAATCAGCCAAGGCTTTTTCGTCGGCCTGTCTGACCGCATCAATACGCATTTTATCAACATCCGCAACAAATCCGTCATATAGCTTCCCTTCTGGATCCGATGTTTTTTTGTATTCTTGCTTATTCTCAAATAGGCCCCGAATGTTTTCAGCAAACCCCGGCGCACCCAGAAGAATTGATTTATGTTTTGCAATTATCTCTTCTGATAGCCCAATTAATCGCCAACCATCTTGCCCGGCAAGTACGCCAAGTGGGGCAACAGCCGGCGTACGGTTATACTGTAATTCTTTAACGGGTAATTTCTCGAAGCCTTCGGTCGAGCGCTCTTCCCACGATGCATAGAATTTTTTTGCAAGCTCTTTAGGTTCAAGTCCAATAAAAGGTGTTGGGTCGTACCGAAGATCATACACCACCACATTACCGTTAGTGCCAGCTGTCAGTGGGAAAGCCACAGTTGCCTTGTTAAACTCACTATCGAGTCGCCCGCTGACATAAACAAATGGTTGTTTGTCATCAAGATTCACAAGTTTTTTAACCTCACTTTTATCGCGTAGTTGTAACAAGTATGCGTATAGTTGAGGTTGTTTTTCTTTAATCAATTTAGTGACGCCAATAAGCGCCTCGACGTCGCTCAATGCATCATGGGCTTTGGTATGCACAAGACCATTACTACTCGCAAGCAGCTCAAGTCTGTTGGTTGGTTGACCTTTATCGTCAACTGGCCACACGATGCCATCAGGTCGCAAAGCCCGCGTCATACGAACAACGTCGAGCAGATCCCAACGCGACCGGCCATCTCTCCAGCTCCATTCATATGGATCGTGGAAATTGCGCCACAAGAGATGTCGAATAAATTCATCATCAAAGCGAACATTATTAAACCCGACCGTGATTGTATCGGGTGTGAAAACTTCATCAATAAGAAGCTTGGCAAATTCTGCCTCGCTGTAACCATCGGCCTGGGTTTGCTGCGGTGTAATACCAGTCACCATAATGGCATCGGGGCTCGGTAGCGTATCGTCATTCAACTTCACAAGTACATTGACTGACTCACCAACTTGATTCAACTCCATATCTGTACGGATACCAGCAAACTGCATAATTCTGTCGTGCTGTGCGCTAAGGCCTGAAGTTTCGAGGTCGTAAAAAAAGAAGGTTTTAGGCATACCCCTAGCATAACAAAAAAACGCCATATAGGCGTCAGAGAAAATCTGGGTTGTCGTTTGACAAGTTGAAGAACGTTTGATGAAGACCAAGGTGGGGTGAAAGGAATGTACGAAAGTGAGGGTTAGACCATCTCCATTTCGTAGGCCATGGGCCAATCCTCCACCCCACCTTGGGGAACACTGCGATCGAGACTCCACCCGCTAGGGGTGCTAAGGGTGTTTCTCGAACCAACGCGGCATTACTAGGTGGGGGTGCGTTGGTGCAGTGTTCAATTGAGGAGCTCGGGGGCGCTCCAAGAACGGGATCGATGTGATTCAATCCCTCTGAGTCGCAACCTTCAGACAACCTCGGGTGAGGTCTGAGTGCTGCGGGTTATCGCTATCATTCCTATGATACAAATAATCCACAGCACTACCAGCTTTACACGTCTTCAACTTGTCAAAGTACCTCATGGGAAACTCCGTTTCAACCAAGGGTTAATATTCATTATAGCACTTATGCTATAAAATGTCAATATTTTTATACTATTGTTCTAAGAATGTAAAGCTATACTCGCCAATACGAATCACGCTGTCACCTTCAACGCCCTGGCGTCGTAGCTCATGATTTATGCCAAGTTTCTTCATAATGTCGCGAAGACGGTTGAGACCTTCAAAGTTATCATAATCAGTCCGTCTCGCAAACTTCTCAATCTTGTCACCACTCACGCGGAAGTACGAATTACCCACATCGTCAGTTTCCTTTTCAACAGTCCAGCCTTCGGCGATTTGATTTTCGCCTAGTGTAATTTTGTCATACTCAATATCATCCGTCGTAATATCATCTTCGCTAGCGATAAGGCGTGCCGCAACTACCTTCTCCCGAAGTGCGCGAAGTACTTCCTTAAGACCCTTGTGTGCAGTTGAAGAAATTGCAAATACTTGTACGTCGCCCGCAACTGCTTTTACGGCATCAATTTGCATCTGGATAATATCATCGTCAAAACCATCGGTCTTGGTAAGGGCAACGACTTCAGGGCGATCCGTGAGTTCGAGGTTATAGCTCGCAAGTTCCTTACGGATTGTGGTGTACGCGCCGGCAATATCATCCGTATACGCATCAATGAGGTGTAGTAGGACGGCTGTACGTTCAATATGGCGCAGGAATCCATCACCGAGACCCTTGCCCTCAGATGCGCCCTCAATGAGTCCTGGAATGTCGGCAATAAGCAGGCTACCATCGTCAATATCAGCCACGCCAAGGTTAGGTGTAAGTGTTGTGAATGCATAGTCAGCAATCTCAGGACGGGCGTTACTGACAACGCTTAAGAAAGTTGATTTGCCTGCATTAGGAAAGCCCACAAGCCCAACATCGGCAAGAAGCTTTAACTCTAATTCTGCCTCAAACGTATCACCGTCTTCACCCTTTTCAGCAATTCGAGGCGTTTGACGAACAGAGCTTTTAAAGTGGGCGTTACCAAAACCACCGTCGCCACCCTTTGCGATAATCACTTCCTGACCATCGTCAGTCAGATCGGCAATTATTTCGCCGTCGCGGCGGACAATGGTACCCATAGGAACCTTTACGTACAGTGGTTCGCCAGCACGACCGTGACGATCACGCTTGGCACCATTTTGACCACTACCTGCTTTTAACTCTGGCTTGTAACGAAAATCAAGGAGCGTGTTAACGTTTTCACTGGCGACAAAGATAACATCACCACCCTTACCGCCGGCACCGCCATCTGGACCACCCATTGCAATATAAATTTCATGCCGAAAACTAACGGCGCCATCGCCGCCCTTACCTGCTTGAATAAATACTTTGGCGGTGTCGACAAACATACTACGGCTAGTATAGCAAAATCGCCCCCGAATTAACAGGGGCGATCAATACTGCTATGGGCGCGTCCTATTGAATGTAAGTATAGTTAACTGCTTGACCGGCGGAGATAATTCGCTGGTCCACCATAAATGAACGATACCCGTAGTTCATCTCGGTCACTGTCACGTCACCGTTGTCGGCAATACCTTCAACAAACGCCACGTGTCCGGCGCCACCGCCATTTTGCATAATTGCGCCAACAGATGGATGACCACGATTCACACTATAACCAAGGCGACCGAGCGTGTATGCCCAATCAGACGCATTACCTAGCACAGCACCAGCTGGCATACGGTAGCCCATCTTAACTCGGTGGTCCCAGACGTACCAAGTACATTGCCCTGGCGTGGCTGTATTGCCAGCAACAACTGGACCATAGAAGTATCCTAAGAATTTAACATCACCACCTGAGTAGTCGACAAAATTGTTCGTATAATACTGAATAGGTGCAACGTAGCCAGGGCGTTCAGTGTTAGGAAGAATCCCACCTGGCAGAATAATCTTATTGCCAACGACAATACCAGTGACATCAAGGTCGTTATAAAGCGTCACACGTGATGGGTCAACTCCATACTTACTCGAAATTGACGCAAGCGTATCACCAGCCTTAACAGTGTACAGGACACCATCGATAGGGAGGATAATAAGCGTCTTTCCTGGTGCAATCGCATCTGTTGTGAGGTTATTTGCCCATTTAATTGTGTCTTGGGTAATACCGTAATGAATTGAAAGTGAAGTTACTGTATCACCAGCCTGCGCCACATAACTCACAATTGTACGATTGTTGGCATCTGGTTGAACGATTGCAGGTTTTGAGATAACCGTATCACTCGTTTGTGGAAGCTCAGCCTGAATTTGTGTCGACACGGCAAAGTTGGCAATGTTTGGGGCAATCGAAAGATTTGTCGATTTCGCGACATTTGATGCGATATCAGTGGCAAGTACTTGATCAACAGAAGTCTGCCCACTAACAGTAGATGTCAGGAGACTACTAGAATCGGCAACTGCACTACTCTTTTGAGGAGCATGGTAACCGATTGACACGACGGCAACGATGAGGGCAAAAATACCTGCATAAATTGCGACTACTGAGGCTTTTGGTGCGCCCTTCGCATGCTTGCGACGGGTAGAAAGTACCTGCTGTCTTAATGCGACAGTTGATCCAGAGCTAATGCTCTTCATGATCTGATTACGAATTATCGTTCTCCTGCCGCCTGTATTACTACAAGGGCGTCTACCTTAATATGTCTTTCTTCTCGCTTAGAACGGGGTACGTGTCGACCGTTTTCATTAGTTATTATTGCTTTTGAATAGTTCTTTTTTCGGTACCCGTGCGACATTTCTGGTAGGCTCATTTGTCATCCTGGCTTCCCGCCCTGCCGCTTGGTTTTTAAAACAAACAGTAGTAGGAATCACAAATGTGCTTATATTAGTGTAGCAAGTATTGCTTTTTGTGTCAATTTATTTCCTAAGATATTTATTGACTACATTTTATCTGGCAATGTGCAGCAATATTTGCCTGATGTTCAGCGTCTGTAGCCGCGTAGTAGGTGATACCATCGTCTCCGCTGAGGAAGAACAAATAGTTACCATTTGCAGGTGAGGCTACCGCCTGAAGCGCTGTCAGGCCAGGTGCTGCAATTGGTCCTGGAGGGAGCCCGGCATTGATACGCGTATTGTAAGGTGAGTCGAGTGTTGGCGTAGCCGTAACACCCAATTTATCCGCTGCATAGATATACGTGACGTCGGAGCCTAGCGGCACACCAATCGAGAGACGTTTGTAGAAAATCTGGGCAACCTGCTTTTGGTCACTAGGGTCATGAACCTCACGCTGAATAATGGATGCAAGCGTGATGCCTTGATATAAGCTAAGACCCTGCTTCGTAAAACCATCCACAAGGTTATTGTCTACCACGACTGATTCAAACTGGTCAAAACTACGCTGCAATATATCTCGAACCGTTACCCCGCTGTTAAAATTATAGGTTTCGCCATATATATAGCCCTCAAGGTCCGTCCCAGCAGGCTTCGTGGCGAAGAGAGGTGTGTCATATGTCGCACTCAAACCCGTATCTACATTACTCGCCGAGAATCCAGCATCAAGCAACACTTGCCTATCTTGTTTGAGCGTTGCACCAGGTAAAAATCTAATAGAGAACTGATCAACTCTCCCCTTTACAAGGTGATCAACAATTTGCGGTACTGTCTCTGCCGGCGATAGTCTGTAGGTACCTGCCTGCAGTTTATTGTGTGTTCCGGAAAGTCGCGTATACGTATCGAAAGCGAATGAACTTTTAATCACGCCATTGTCCTGTAGTAGCTGCCCGATTTGACTTGGGGTTGTACCTGGTTTTATCGAAACTTTAATTAACTGTTGCAAGGTACCCCCTCTCGCTTGAAGATTTATATTATAAAAAACGGTTAAAACGGCAGCGATTAGAATAAGGGCTCCAATAAAAATGCTGGTGATCAATATAATTGATTTTTTACGTTTTTTCTTTATAGGATCGATAATTGGCGTGGGTGCATGATCAATAACAAGCATTGGCTGCGATGCGTCACTTACAGGCGTAGCAATGGCCGGTTTTGGAGGTTCGGTCTTCTTAGGTCGAGTTGGGATAATATCATGCATAGTGCAACTCAAGGTAATCTTGCAGGATAATTGCAGCCGCTTGAGCATCAATATCGTCTTTTGTGTACGGTTTTTTATAGCTCTTGAGACGTTGCTCAGCTAAAACGCTCGTGAGTGATTCATCCTGGAATACAATATTCTCAGCCACATCTTTTAACTTCTCCGAAAAGGCAACAACAAACTCTGTTTGCGCAGTTGGTTCGCCGGCCTGATTACGAGGAAAACCGATCACGAGCGTATCAGCGTGTTCACTAATAACAATTCTGGCAATTGCTTCTAGCTCGCTACCATCAACCTCAATCGTGTCATAAGCAACGGCGATTCGAACTGCCGTATCAGCAACAGCTACGCCTATACGCCTCTCTCCCACATCCAGTGCGACGATTGAGTGAGTATTAGCCATTAGTCAACTTGAACTGAACATCAACTTTGGTGGTATCATTTGGCACCGTTGTGACCCAGAAGTAAGAGAAGTTTACCTGTACGTTACTGACACCAGAAATGCTGCTGATGTTTGCCTGCACTTCGCCAGATTTTTTGCCCTTAGATTGCTTTTTAATGTCATCGGTATTGATATTTGGACCGATTTGACCACTCGCGGCAATATTAATAGTTGCGGTTGTTCCGGAGACGTTATAGCCCGCAAGCACTGCTTTGTTGATTCCATCATCGTATATACGCTGGTCGGTTGTGCCACTCAACTGCTTGTTAAGCGCATCCTTCAAAAATAGTTCGATATCAGACTTTGGAACGCCGATAATCGTGTAGGTGAAGGTGCTCGTTAGTGTTGCCTGTCCACTTGCCTGTGCGCCAACAGCAGGGCTTGAAACTGGTGTTGCACGTGCAACGTTGAAACTATCCGTAATAACCGACTCACCATTTACGAACTGAGCGATGAGCGCTTTCTTGTCATCGTCCGTTGAAAGACTGTTGAGTGCGGTTGTTGCGGTTGCAATATCACTCGCAGAAACAACTGTCTGAATATTTGTCGTACCTCCAGCCATCGCACTGCCGTGTGCGCTATAGCCGCTCTGGTCGCTCTGATACGACTGGCTAGCTAAATTATAATCAGGTCCAGGAGCTACAGCAGTAACTCCGACTTGTTCCGTATCATACACAGGACCACCTTTTAGATATGTCGCCTTTACGGTTACGGCAGCATTGCTCGTAAAGACGTGGTTATCCGCACTCGTAAACTTCGTACCAGCTGGCACGACAATATCTTCACCTGATAATGAATTTCCTGTCAGCGTCATAGTCCCTGTTGCTTTTGCCCCTAGATCCTGCTGACCCGTCGGGGTAAACTTAACACTCATGTCTTTTTTGAGCGTCTGCGTTACTGTTTGAATAGTGCCCTTACTTACATCAGTTGGCGTCGCACCACTAAGCATCACCGTCGTGCTAATTGGAGCTGCATTTGTTTTTGCAGTAATAACAATCGTAGCACCAGGTGCCGCGACATTTGCCCAAATAATAAAGGCAACCAGCAAGATAAAACCAAGTATGCCAAGAAAAAGTCGCTTACGAAACGCGTTAAAATTAGGTACTTTGATACCTGATTTTTTGCTACTGTTGCGCGAACTTTTAACCGCCGCAGCACCTACAGCAGCAGTTGAGACCGCCGTATTATCAATGTCAATCGTATCAATTGCATCATCTACGGATGCGTCTTTCACCTTTACAAGATCAGCCGTTTTTTCTAGCTCGCCAATGGGAAGTTTCGAACCATCAATAATATCATCCGCATCATCGACGCTAAGAGCCGCGATTTCAGCAATCTCAGGCTTAGTCTGAAGATTCTTGGCTATCGGAATACCAGCTGCAGCAGTCAAGCCAGCAAGAGCTGGATTATTTGTAATAATAACAAGTTTTTTATGGCTGTTGCTTGCCATGCGGTCGAGCAAACGCAGATTCACAGCACTTTGAAGAATGCCAACACGTTTTGGTGGTACAAGCGCGACGATTTTTTCACTACTAGCTTTAATTTTGCCAATAATAGCCGTAATATCGTCTTCGACATCGATGTAAATAACGTCTTTATTCATAGCTAAATTCGAAGGATCCGATTAAGTTTTTCCTTGATCGTATCCTGATCTCCACTACCGATCATTGTATCATAGCCAACCCGTAGAAGTCCCATGGCGGTAATAAACGTATGATCCGTTACAGCGCCCGTTGTGTCGGTAATTCCAAGCACTTCTGACGGCTGAATATAGTGTACCGTTGGCTTTTTCGTAAATGGTAAGTCTTTGTGCCATTCAGACTTTTCAAGCGCCTCAACAATCTTTTTCAAGCTCGCGCCACCACCACAAAGGAGAATGCGGTTTGGTAAGTGATCGACAGAATCAAATTCACTAAGGGCAAGTTCTACACCAGCCACCCACACTTCAAGCGTTTTATCGATTGCTTCGTTTACGTCTCTCGCTACACTTGGTTTAATTTGGCTGTGATCAATATTAACCTTCAGTTTTTCAGCATCGGTGTATGATAAGTCCATTTCACTTGCGATTGTACGTGTAAAACTACGGCCACCGATACCAAACATCTTCGTACCCTCAACGCCACCATCGTTTACGACTGCGATATCTGTCGTACCACCACCAACGTCGGCAAGGATTGCCGTAAAGCTGCTACTGGCATCATTACCAAGCACACTGCGACTCACTGCGAATGGTTCAGCCGCAACCGCCAAAAGTTCGAGCGAAAGCTCATCGGCTACGCGTTCCAAGGCACCAATATGCACCATTGGTGCAAAAGCCGTGTAGATTTGTACAGCAACATCTCGCCCCTGAAAACCGATAGGGTTACTTACTTTGTAGCCGTCAATATGAATACCCACAAGAGCACTGTTAACGAGTTTTACTTCAACTTCATCATTGCCCGTTTCAAGTGCGATCTCTTTTTGGGCTTTGTTTTGAGCACGTTCCTGCACTTTTTCGATGATAAATTCCATTTCGGCAGTGTCGAGCGGGCGATCTGGCTGTGGACGACGGTAACGAATAGTATTTGTCACACCTTTTACCAGCTCACCAGCAATACCAATCACGACGCGTTTTGCCTGCAGCCCGGCTTGCTCTTCAGCCTGAGAGAGCGCATCTTCACAGTTACGAACAACACCGGCAATATCAGCAATCGCACCAGAGTTCATATCACTCACCTCTTGACGGGCGCGGCCAACGCCCACAATATCAAGCACTTCGCCGTCGAGTTTGGCAATTAGAACCTTTACAAATTCGGTTCCAATATCAAGCGCAACAATATAGTCGTTATTGACGTTATTTTTACGGCTGGCTCGTAGTTTTTCAAATACCATTTGCGTACCATTATATACTAAAGGTGCTTATGGTCCCAGAGTATTGAGTTTTTATATTAATTATGCTATAATATGTATATAATGTCCGATTGGTTTGATGCAGAGCAACTTTCATACGGTGCACCGAGGTCTTCAGAAAAAGACCTTAAATTACCTGTGGCCGAAGAAGACGAACTCAGTGACAGACTTCTAGATACCGCGGCTGAATACAAAGAAGCCCAATCGACTCCATCTCAAACCGACGTCACGCTTGCTCGTATCGCACTTCCCGCTCTTATTAGAGGAGAGAGAAGTCCTGCTCAAATGTCAATTAATTACTCAACATCCGACGATCCCGGTAAGGGAATCGCGCACTCGGCTGAAATTCGTGTCTTAAAGATACAGGGCGATAAAGTTCGATATTTTCACATACCGGGTGGAGATTTATGGGAAAAACACGAAATTAGTGCTGATGGTCCCGGCATTACACAGCTCGACAAACTTAATGTATTAACGGATCTCGAGACACTTATCCCCGGCTCTGGCATATTCGAAACAATTCAGGATCGAGCATTTGAGGATAGTGATATAACGAAGTTACTAGCCGCATATCTTGTGAAAAACGCAAAAACACGATCGATTACGGACTACTATAGAACCGATGATCCAAGCATCACACAGATCACGTCATCAAGACTTGACCCATTGCGAGATGTTCCTTCTTTCTACGAAAATTTATACCTATCAAATCGAGATATTGAGCTAAAAGTCAAAAGAGAAAATAGGAGGATACAGCACGTTCTTTCTGTGAAAGCTAATAATCCAGTGAGCAGATTATCTGATATTTCGTCATTATATCGTCTCACTGTCGATAGAACTGTTTTGATTAAAGATAAGCGAGAGTGGCCAGTTCTCAACAACGTAAAAGCTCAATCGATACTTTCAAGTACGGATGGAATTTTCCGAAGCAATACTTGATGTAAACAACAGAACCGATGAAAAAGCTGTTGACAGTTCGATTAGTGCATTCATGCAAGCGATCAAATTACTTAATGAAAAATTTGGAACTGCGTCAGACAGAAAAAGTGCTTAATCTAAGCAAGGATGGCTTTGATTCGCCTAATTCCGGCGCTGCTTGATTCTTCTTTGGTAATCTTAAACGTCTTACCGCCTTCAGCTAAATGACCAGTATGGTCAACATGTGGACCACCACAAATTTCGAGTGATGCAATGTGCTCGCCCTCACCCATTTGATAGACTTTTACTTTATCACTATAACGCTCTCCAAATGGCCCGATCGCACCCATATCAAGTGCTTCTTGGGTTGGGTAGTCACTGTACGTCACTGGAAGGTCTTCTGCAATCCAGCCGTTGACAAGATCTTCGGCTTTTTTAATTTCTTCTGGTGTCATTTTGCTGTCATGGTTAAAGTCAAAACGAAGACGCTCTTCAGTAATGTTACTACCGTGTTGGCGAAGCTCTGGGCCAAATAATTCACGGAGGGCTGATTGGAGTAAATGCGTCGCTGTGTGATATTTTTTGTGAATATCTTTGTCACCCTCAAGACCACCTTTAAAAGTACCTTTCGCTGCGGTTTGCGAACGCTCACGCTGTTCTTGCATTTTACCGTCGAATTCTTCGCGCCAGGTTTCTGAAAGCGTAATGTTTTGCTTAAATGCCTCTTCCGTTGAAAGCTCGACAGGAAATCCATAGGTATCATAAAGCATGAATAATTCCGTGCCAGTGAGCGTATCGGATTTAAACTTTTCAAGTTCACGAAGACCTTTTCGGAGTGTCTGACGGAAAACTTTTTCTTCTTTGACGAGCGTTGCGATCACGTCTTCGCGCTGCGCTTTTACTTCAGGGTAATCTGCTTCGTACATGTCAGCAATCACAGGAACGATTGCTTCAAAGAAGTTTTGCTCAATGCCAAGTTCAAACGCAAAACGAATCGCACGGCGAAGGAGCCGACGCATGACGTAACCCTGCTCTTTATTAGCAGGCTTCACGCCGTCGACAGCAAGAAAAGTTGCAGCACGGAGGTGATCGGCAATTACACGCATGCTTTCGGTGTGTGATTCGTATTTTTTACCACTCAATGTTTCGAGCTTTTCAACGATTGGCCATAGCAGGCTAATTTTAAAAACATCCGAACTATTAATACGTGCTGCTGCAATGCGCTCGAGGCCGCCACCAAAGTCAACATTTTGCTTAGCCAGGGGCGAGAAGCTTCCATCGTCGTTACGACGATACTGCATGAAGACTTGATTACCTATTTCCATAAATTGCCCGCTGTCGCTAGCTGGATGCGCAAGGCCAAAGCCTTCAGCATGGTTCTCGGGGCCAAAGTCGTAAAATACTTCGCTGTCGGGACCACATGGGTCGCCAATTGGTGTTTTATCGAGCCCACCACCTCGTGACCACCAGTTTTCGCCGTCATCGTAAAAGAAGATGCGTTCGCCGGGCTTAATACCACGTTCGTCGCCATCAGCCTGTGAGCCAACTTCAACAATTTTGGCTTCAATGCCCTTTTCTTCAAAGACTTTTTGCCAAATGTTGGCAGCTTCATCGTCGCGAGGGATTCCGTGTGCCTCATCACCAATAAATGCGGTGACGTAAATTTTATGAGCATCAAGGCCAACAACGTCTGTTAAGAACTCAAAGAACCAACGAATTTGCTGCTCCTTAAAATAATCACCGAGGCTCCAGTTACCAAGCATCTCGAAAAACGTCGTGTGGCGATTATCGCCCACGTCTTCGATGTCTTGGGCTCGAAGCGCCGTCTGACTATCAGTAAGGCGCACGCCGTCAGGATGAGATTCCCCTAATAAGTAGGGGAGCAGTGGCTGCATGCCGCTGCCTGTGAAAAGTGTCGTTGGGTCGTTTAATGGCACCAACTTGGCACGCGGAATAATCTTATGTCCACGCTCTTCAAAAAACTTCAAATAGGCATTACGTATTTCTTGTGCATTCATCTCTGTTATTTTATCAGTTGAGTACGCTAATTACAATTTAGACAATGATTCCGCCGCCGAGACAGATATCTCCGCTATACATAACAACCGATTGACCAGCCGCGACGGCACGTTCGGCATTGTTTATATGTAGCTTGATATCATCGCCTTCAAAAGACACCTGAGCCTTAACAAGCGGAGCGCGGTGACGAACGCGTATGTCATACTCGCCCGCTTCTGGCGCCTGATTGATAAAGTGGACGCTCGCTAAAGTGACGTCTTCTCGCCAAAGGCTGCCGTCATTAAGATCAGTCGTCACGTAGACTTCATTCTTATCCATACTTTTGCCCACGACATAGTAAGGTAGGCCACCGCCAAGCTCAAGGCCATGACGCTGTCCGAGTGTATAAAAGATCGCACCGTCGTGATGGCCAAGCACATTACCTGTAACCTTATCAATAATTTCGCCTGGGGTTTGCTCAACATATTGACTAAGGAATTCTCGAATCCCAACCTTACCAACAAAACAAATGCCTTGACTATCTTTTTTGGCAGCCGTATATAAACCGCGCTCTTTGGCCATTTCTCGTACTTGTGGCTTCGTAAACTCGCCGAGGGGAAATAGCGTTTTCGAGAGCGCATCACCGCTGACTCGGTATAAAAAGTATGTTTGATCTTTATTACTATCAACCGCTTGTTTTAAAACGCCGCCTTCAACTCGTGCATAGTGCCCTGTTGCAATCATATCGGCACCGTCTTCAAGTGCAGTTTCAAGAAATAGTTTGAACTTCACTTCTTGATTACACATGATATCTGGGTTTGGCGTACGGCCGGCTTTGTACTCGTCGATCATGTAGTCAACGACTTTGTGTTTGTACTCAGCCTCAAAATCAAACACTTTAAAATCAATACCTAGCTGCACTGCGACACGCTTGGCATCGGCCAGGTCATCAGCCCATGGACACTTCATGCCCGGAAGATCTTGTGTCCAGTTTTTCATATAGACACCGGTTACGTCATAGCCCTGCTCGAGCAGCAGTGCTGCAGTCAGTGATGAATCTACGCCACCACTCATACCAACATATACTTTACTCATGCACTCACTCCAAAGTTAAAGGCGAGAATCTTGAAGAGTTCGGTCACAGCAAGCGTCCACCCGCGTGGGCTTGTCCACCACCAAAATGACCAATCTTGGTCGGTAGCCACAGGATGATTCTCAATAACAACACCTGAGGTCATCTTGGTAAATTCTAAACTGGCTCGTCGTTGGTGATAGCCAGATGTCACAAGGATGATCGACTTTATATTGTGTGCCGTAAAGATGGTCTGGGTATTTTCTGCGTTTTGCTTTGTGGTTTCAGATGCTTCATCGAGATAGATTGCCGATTGTGGAATGCCTGCTGCAATGGCACGCGACTGCATGGCTGCGGCGTTACTCGGCCCAGTTTTATCCTGCGCTGCACCAGAAAAAATAAGCGTGTGTGCCCAGCCATTTTGATAGAGTTTAATCGCCTCATCCGTGCGCGCATTGGTATCACCACCGCTTACAGCAACAATTGCATCAACCGGTGCACAAGATGCGACAGTGCTTGGCGTAGCCGCACAATTTGCAAGGTCATTCGGCTGTAAGTACATACTAATAGCAATAATAATTGCGATAATCGTCATCGGTAACAAGATGAAGAACCTAATCACTTCGTAGTCCTGTTGTATTCACGGGTAATTTCTTCAATGATAATGCGTGCAGCCTCGCTGGTATTCTCTTCGGTTGATAAATGACCGAGCGTCAAACGCAAGCTACCGTCGGCAACCTCAGGGGCAAGACCAATAGCTGTCAGTACATGCGAGCGTGTGCCAAAATTTGCCGCGCAGGCACTACCCGTTGCAACAAGAACACGTCGATTTTCAAGCGCAAATACAATACGCTCAGCGTCAAGATCTGGAAATGAAATATGAAGATGGCCGCCGAGACGATGTTTTGGATGGCCTGAAATAACAGCCTCAGGAAAGGCTGCAAGAAGTTGCGACTGCAAGCTATCACGTAAAACTGTAAGACGCTCCGACTCATACTTGCGGTGTTCACTCGCTAAACTAAGTGCTGTCGCGAACCCAATAACTCCAGCAACGTTTTCGGTCCCACTACGAATGCCACTCTCTTGGCCACCGCCGACAATTTGCGGCGAAAGACGTACACCGCTCGCTGCCCACAACAGCCCAACTTGCTTGGGGCCATAGATCTTGGCAGCATTAAGTGTCAGCAGATCAACGCCAAGGCGCGCCACATTAATATCAATTTGGCCAACACCTTGCGACGCATCAGTGTGAAGATAAATTGGTGTTGTGTCGCCACGACCCAGACGTGCTTCACGCTCTTGTTTCACAACCTGTGCGATGTCGCGTAGGGGTTGAATTGTACCAAGTTCGTTATTGGCAAGTGCGATACTCACGAGCTCGGTCGTTGGCTTGATTGCCAGCTTTACGGACTCAGCTGAAATAAAACCACGTGCGTCTGATTCGACTAGCGTATGGTCACGAATCTGAGCTGCAGCGAGTACCGCATGATGCTCAATATTTGCCGTAACAACATGGCCCTTAATACTTCCAAATGCAAGATTAATAGATTCTGTGGCTCCGGCTGTCATCACTAGCTCATCTTGTTTTGCACCAATCGACTGAGCGAGTTGATGTTTCGCTTCTTCGTAATCACGACGAACAGAAATAGCCGGCGAGTAAGGACTCGAAGGATTATAAAAAAGTTCACTAAAATACGGCTGCATTGCCGTCAGTACCTTGGAATCCATAGGAGTTGCCGCGGCGTGATCAAGATAAATAAAGTCGCTACTCACTCTACTTAGTATATCAGCTACTTCGCTTGATTAATGGTGTGCGGTTCGACTTTGTAGATCTCACGCATCGACCGTTCGTAGTAGGTCTGGACAGCAAGGCTCAGGTTACGCAGCTCTTCACCTTCAATAAATAGATAGGGCTCGCCGACACGCACTTTCAAAATTCCCTTTGGCTGGATTTCATACCGTGTTGTCATGGTCTGTAATACGCCCTTAGCGTTGATCCATTCTTCATGCCAAATCCAGTTTTTTGCATCAACATTGAAAAACTCACGACGTGTGCCTTTTGGAACGGGACCAAATAGTTCTGCACCAATTTGGCTCTCCAGCTGAATAAGCTCGCGCTCGGTAAATTTACCAAGAGGACGTGATATAAGAGGCTTTAGTGACAAGGCTTGCATGTCGCTACCAAGAAGAAGCTTGAAGGCTTTAGAAAAAACGTCTTTCATAACCATGCCTACGCTGCCTTGTCGTAATCACTCGCAACGGATTTACGGTGGGCGTCGTGAAAGCGGCTCGCGAGGTCAATGATACGAATATGACCACGTGCTTCGGGAGTCGGTATATATTCACGACTATAACTGCCGTGAACGTCATCTCGCGCACTATTTATCACTTTATCACGCGGCTCGAGATTTTTCAGTACATCAAAAGATTCGCTTTCGCTCGAGGTATTTCCTGGGATTTGGTAGATCGATTCAGGCATAATAAGCACCTTCAGCTTAGGTTTATCTCATTGGTGTGTTTATTTAGAATGCGAATAACGCATGAGCATTTGCAGTTGTTGCCAAAGCAACGTCTTCGAGACTAATACCACGAACTGACGCATGATGCTGGGCAACATTTTTTACAAATGCTGGCTCATTTACCTTACCACGAAAAGGGGCAGGCGTCAAGAAAGGCGCATCTGTTTCAAGCAGCAATCTCTCGAGCGGAATCGACGCAAACATGGCTTGCTGTGCAGGATCTTTGGTAAATGTACTGATGCCATTGACCCCGATAAAGAGACCTCTTTCGAATGCTTTCTCAAGATTTTCCTTACTATCGGTAAAGCTATGAAGCACACCACGAATGCCAGAGTAGCTATCAAAGATGGGCCAAAAGTCATCAAAAGCATCACGAACATGGAAAATAATCGGCAGATTACGCGAAAGAGCGAGCTCAATTTGCCACTTTAAAGCCTCGATTTGCACCTCTCGCGGGCTATTCGTATAAAAATAATCAAGACCTATCTCACCTATTGCAACGATTTTCTCGCTCTGCTCTATGTGGGCAAGGTCTTGCCATCCATCTTTCGTATCGTGCGGATGCACCCCGAGGCTCGCATAAGCTTCACTGTGTTCCATCGCAAATGAGACGGCTTGAACTGAACTCTCAAGGCCTGTGCCGACACAAATAATTGTATCAACACCAGCTTCATGCGCATGTTGAATCGTATCTGTTATATCAAGAGAATAGTCAGCCTCATGAATGTGGCAATGCGTATCAATTAACATCTACGCAGCCTTTGGAGCGTGTGGGTCGGCTGTATGAATATAAATCTTTGGAAACAGTACGCCATCAGTTGCCTTCACCATGCCCGATTCAAATGTGTTATGAATTTTTGCAGCCGTTGTTGGCATGAATGGCACTAGTAAGTCACCGATTTGAAGGAGCGCTCCAACGCAGTACGCAAGTACCTCAGTTAAGTGTTCTTCCGCTTCAGGGTCTTTACCAACACCTTTTGCAATTTCCCATGGCTTCACGTTCTCAATATACTGATTCAGATTACGAACCATTGACCAAACTTCGTCGACTGCTTTATTAAATTCGAGACTTTCCATGGCTTCGTGGTAGGCGCTCATGTCGTGCTCGCCTTGAGGTGCGGTCCCAATAACGCCTGACTGATAACGAGTAATCATGCTTGCCACACGTTGAATCAAATTACCAAGATCATTACCAAGCTCGCTGTTATAAGCATTCTCAAACTTCTCCCACGTAAAATCACCATCATCAAGCGTTGGGATATGACGTGAAAAGAAGTAGCGGAAAGCATCAAGACCATAGCTATCAATAATCTCGTTCGGATCAACCACATTACCAACAGTTTTACTCATTTTCTCTCCACCAACCACAACGAAGCCATGAACGAGCAATTTCTTTGGAAGTTCAAGCCCAAGGCCGAGAAGCATGGCAGGCCAGATGCCAGCGTGAAACCGCAAAATATCCTTACCGATCACCTGCACATCCGCTGGCCAATATTCTTGCCAACCTTCACGGTCTGGATAGCCAAGTACTGTAATATAATTTGCCAGTGCATCAATCCAAACATACATAATTTGATCAGGATCACTTGGCACGGGTACACCCCAGCTGAGGTTCTTCTTTGGGCGGGAAATACTGACGTCCTGCAGGCCATCTTTCATTAGTTCTAGGAATTCTTTTTTACGAAATTCTGGTACGATTTGCATCGTGCCACTAGTAATAGCCTCACGAATTTGATCCGTAAAGGCGCTCGTTTTGAGGTAATAGTTGTCTTCACTAATTTGTTGGTAGGGTGTTTGGTGATCGGGGCAAATACCACCGGTTGCTTGCACTTCTTTATCCGTAAAGAATGCTTCGTGCCCAACACAGTACCAGCCGGTATAACTACCTTTATAAATATATGGGAGGAGTTTTTGCCATATATATTGAACAGCCTGAATGTGATGTTCGTCTGTGGTACGAATAAAATCAGTGTAGCTCGCGCCCACTTTCTTCACCATATTCTCAAAGTTTACATATGATTTGTCGGTAAATTCTTGCGGGCTAAGCCCAGCCTCTGCAGCTTTGGCGGCAATCTTGTTACCATGCTCGTCAGTACCTACCTGAAAACGAACCTCATGTCCGTTTTGTTTTTGATAGCGCGTCCAAATATCAGCAATTAAATAATCGAGTGCATTACCAATGTGCGGTATGCCATTTACGTAGGGAATAGCGGTCGCAATATATAACTTTTTATCCATAATTGTTTACCATTGTATCAGATTGGAGGTAACAATAGTTTGCTTGGCTAAATACGCCACCCTCTATTGATAGACGCCGGTATTGAGATAGCCCAATTCAACCGATGCAAATATATTATTACCGTCTGAAGAACTCGTAAGACCAAACCAATAATGTCCGCCAGCGCTAGTCTGTTGAGTCCAGTTTGCGCCGGAGTCGGTCGACGTATATAGATACGAGCTGGCTGATGAATTCCCGTCGTCTCCTGCGACTAATTTTGTACCGTCGGATGATGATGCGACAGGTACCCAACTACGAGAACCCGAGCTCGTTCGCTGT